>CBINGV010000195.1:0-7112 GCA_966250255.1 uncultured Flavobacteriales bacterium
TTTCCCATTCGGAGGGGGACTAAGGGGGAGGACTTACGAAGTCCAAACCTGAAATAAACTACGACCCGCTTTTATTTCGATAGGAGCGGGTTTTTTATGTATTTTCGTCTGTGAAACAATTGCCGATAAGATGCACAAAACCCTGATCATTCTTCTTTCAATCACTACCGGTATCGCCCGGAGCCAGACAAACACCGGCTCCTTCCTGCTCATGCGCACTTACGGAACCCATGCCGTCAGCAAAATCCTGGAAAGCCGCGTCTATGAAAAATACCGTTCGCAGATCCAGGTGGATTCCTCCAAGATAGAACAATACGGATCGTATGAAGTGTTGTTTATTGATCAGCAAAACAAGGTCATCCGGGAATTGAAATTCGAAGACAGCACGGGCTTAAACCTGGGGAAATTATGGGATTCCCTGAAACCGATCGATTTTCGTTACGGGATGGGCGCCGATGTACATTTTGCCCGGAAGATGGCCGACAGCCTGGTGAAAAACGGGGTTTATTTTTACACGGAACCGCAGTTGACTGTCCCGGAAACCTATGAGTTGAATTTCTCCGCTTTTTTTAAATCGTCCGACCCGGAAAATGACCCGGCCTACTGGGAATTTGCGAAGGCTTTTATGAGGGAATTTGAATCGCCGGGCACAACCGCAGGCAGCAAGGAGGTTAAAAAGAACGTGCACATGTATATGGCGCGAAGCGGGGAGTTAAATGTCTTGCTCTACCTGCAGAACAAAGACTTTGATCTCAAAAAACTGGATAAATATCAATTGAATTTTACGAAAAAACCAATCGTCCGACCGCGTTTGTATGAGCTGATCATCCTGGAACCGATGGATTAGTTACCGGCATTTTTTGTTATCTTCGACAAAAAACAGCTGATGAATTACTTCTTACTGATTATTTTCCTGCTGGTCGCGTCCTGTGGTTTCGGTCAGGAGCGCGAAAAAACATCACGCCTGCGCTTTTTCAAATCCTGGAACGATTTCACCAACCGGCACAATCATTTTGAGCTGAGTTTCGGGCAAAACCTGCTGTTTATTTCCAGCAGCCAGCAGAACCAGATTTTGACCGAAGAATCACTGGTCATTCCCACAAGCTCGGTATTGTTTTTCTCTGAATTCCGGCCGCAAAAAGTGCTCCGGATCCCGGTTTTCCTGAACATTGCGACTGAAAGCAAGCAATACCTCGTCAATGGGGAGCTGGTGAATGAAAAGGCCAACCCAACCGTAGGCACCGGCCTCGTTTTTAAGCTGCTGGATTATAAGCTGGACGCCAAATCAAAAATCGAGTTCGAAACCGGCGCTTTGGGCAGCGTGATTTTCGACAAGAAAAACAAGGTACGCCTGGCCCCGATCCTGGCCCTGCGTTTAAAGATCTGCCGGGGCGAAAATTTTGTGATGTACATCGGCGGCAATTATTCGCTCGGCGTAAAAGTCTATGGGCTGATGTATGGAACCGGGACAATTTTCTGATTATAAGCATATAAAACCAGGCAAGAGATCAACCCGTCTCCGGCCAGAAACTAAATTTAATACCCTAAAATTGACCATTTACTAGTTCAAAAGAGTGATTTACATGCTTCGGGGAGATATTTAGGTTTTCGCGCCTATTTTTGCGATAAAATCTAAAAAAATCGCTATGAATGAAAATTGTACCTGTTCCACTTCAAGTTTTTTGAAGGGGGAAATCAGCCGTAACTTTTCGGGGTCTGTCCGGCGAAAAAGCTTACTGTTTATAGGCTTTTTGCTGGCTTTGCTCTTCCAGGAAGTGCGGGCGCAAATTACGCTGTCATCCAGCGGCCCAACTGCCCTGATCACCTGTGATTCCGTGCAGCAAAGCCTTACCGTTACGAAAGGGACGCCATTCATAGCGTCTGACCAGATTGTGGTAACGCTTGACCTCTTCGATTCGGTTGACCTGATCAACCCGGCGATCAGTGTGGCGGGCTCCCTGGCCGTCACTGATGATATCCTGACGATTACCGGGGTAGCTGGAGTGAACCAGTTTACGATCACTTACTGGGTGAAGCCCAATTGTGATTACATTGTCCAACAAGAGGCCATCCTGACCTATAAGCAGGAGATTACAGCGACGTTGAATGGTGGCCCTGTTGCAACACCAACACCGATTCAAAGAGTCTATACCATTACTCCTCCGACTCTTATCTACCGGGGAGGGCTGAACCTGAATGTAACGGATGCCGTGATCGGCCAGCAGGTCGAGCGGACATACGTTTACAAAAATGACGCTAGTGCTGCACCATTTACCGGTGCTTTTCAGTTTACAGATATCCTGGACCCGAATATTTTTTCATTCGATGCAGGGATCCGTTTTGATACGGTCTATGTTTATTCTTCCAATGGAACCGAAATCAGCCATTTTATAACCGATACCTCGGTAACCATTACGCTTCATGTCAGTAACCTGATCCAGGGAGGAGATTCACTTGTTATCAAGGAACTCATCACCATGATTGATTGTTCGAATAGTACCCTTAGTAATGGGAAAAGTTTCATCACAGCTTATTATGGCTGTCAGGCAAGTGATTTGTGCGAAGAGGTAGGAGTACCGAACAATATCGGGAATTCGATCTTTGCTTCCGTTGATCCCAACCTGGGACCTAAAGTGAAAAAGGATTTTGATTATAACATCGGGGATTGCTATTCCGATCTGTTACCGAAGGAATATGTATTCCATAATGTTGGTACGGATACCGCTTCCAGTGTTGTTTTTTTCATTCATCAGCAACGTTTTGCGAACCTGTTTAACCTGACTTCAGTGGACACTTCAACCATTGAGGTTTCACATTTTAATGGAAGCAGCTATGATTTGCTTGATTATACGATTGTGCCTACCGTATATAATTCAGCCGGACATATCTGGAAAATTACGGTTGACCGGAAGTTGGCGCAAGGCGATTCGATCCGTTTGAATTTTAATCTCAATCAGCTTTGTATTGACCCTGAACTGTACGATAGTATCGGTCGTTCTTATACCTTCCTGTCTTACCATGATGTTTATGTTTCTGCCGGGTTTGAGCACTTTTGTAAACCCGATCATACGTATGCGATTGACTATGATAAAGACTTGTCTGATCACATTTATTCCCTGGGGCAATACTTCAATAACCTGAATGCGATCCTCGGTGATACCGAAACGGCCTGGTATGAAGTAGATAACTCTGCCCCGCTCAAAATCAGTGGTATCCCGAATGGCGGCGGCGGAGATATTCCTTATCCGTTGGATAGCACCATCATTGAAGTGCGTCTCAACCTCGAAGGCGGACTGGGATTAACAGACGATGAGAACTTCTTCATTGAAATCCCTTTTGGAAATACAACAATCCAGTTTGATCCGTTTTTTGTGGATGTCGTAGAAGGTCCGTTTGGTACCGGCTCCGGAGATGTGGTCATTGCCCGTTTCCGTTTTTCCGACCTGCCTGTTGAGTTGTCCGATCCGTTTTTGCGTCCGCCTTTTGTTACGGTGGAAAGACTGAGAACGGATTACAATGATTTCTTCAACAAATTTAAAGTTAAATTTGAGCTCAAAGCTTATTGCGGCTTTGCGCCAAGCGATGGCAAGGTGCATATCAATGAGCAATTCCTCCTGATGCTGAACCCTTCCTGCAATACCTGTTTGCTGCCATTGGAAAGCGTTACTTCCTATACGAATGTGAATTGTCCGGGCTGCGTGCTTCCGGGCTGGAACTTAAATTCCTTTAACCTGACCCGTAAGAATTACGGTTATGCGGATTCAGACAACAATTACCTGCCGGACAGCTACCCGCAAGTGGCGGCCAACCCGTTGGAGATTGACCTGAAACGCGCCATGATCGGCGATACGCTGAATTCCAATATGACCGGCGTATTGACGGACGGCCAGAATGTGGATGAGTTTGGAAACCAGGTTGGTTATACCTTCAACACGATTGGCTTTGATTTTGATGAAGGTCAGCTTCTTTTCCTCGGACCAGGTATGGAAAAACTCGAATTCCTGGGAGCAACAGGAACCTATACCCAAGGTGCCAATACCTATAGCATAAACATCCCTGCCGGTGCGGCGGTTTACGGAGCAGGCCACACGAGCTGTTACGTCAATATGAGTGCCCTTAGCATGCAAACTTATGGTGCCGGAGGCTTTGTTGAATACGGCAGTATGGATAACATCAGTATCAACCCGCAATTCCGGATCATTAAAAACCTGACGGATAATGACGGTCCGGACCCTTATTTTGGGGTGCAAACCTTGAATTGTTTCTACCTGATCGGTGGGGAAGAATTCAGCCAGCCGATGCAATACCCGGATGCCAACGATGCTAATAACAACCACGACCTGGATGGCCTGACAGGCGCTGAGCGCGGGGCATACCAATACTGGTGTACTGCAGCGGAAAGCCGTTATGTCGGTGTGGGTTACAAAATGACCATTGGAAGCACCACGGCCGAAAACCTGACGTTTTATTGGAATTATGTGGAATATAATGAAAACAAGCCAAGTATCTGTAACAAGGTGATTAGGTACAACACTTCCTTTGTGACCGGTTTTGGCGGAACCTACGATCCAAGCTATGAGTCATCCTTTTCCTTCCCGTATGAGATCCGGGAGGTGAGCCTTTTGGATAGCCTGACCTTTAATTTCCCGGATGACTATGAGGTAGATAAAATTCTGTTTACCAACTTCAATCCGTATTACGACGAAGAAATCAACCAAACCGTATGGGATGGAAATGCCATGGGACTGAACAACTATCCGCGTGGTTTTTACCGCTATGAGTATAGCCTGGCGAATGCGGCGATCACCCCGACTTCGGTAACGGTTTTCCCAAGCCAGCATATGGACGAGATTACGGAATATCCGTATAACACCCTGCCGGATTCTTCTTATTACTGGGAAAACGGGGAAACGAAAATTTACAGTGTAGCTTGCTTCCTGAGACCAATAAGCTGCCAAACGATCCCGAAGCATGTGCCTTACCCGGATCGTACGGTGAAAGCATCGTATTCCAAAGTACCTTTGGACCTGACGGATGGTGATTCTACTAAAGTTACGGGGGTTTCAAGCAGCTTCTATGATGGTGCTGATTATTTCACCAATGCGAAACCCGTTTTTGCTTTCCAGCCGCAGCAAAATTACCTCTTCAATGAAAACGGTGAAGTTTCCTGGGACATTTCCTTTATCAGTTTGAACCAGGGGAATGCCAGCGATACGCGCTTTGCCAACCCGGTTGAAAATGCCTTTTTGAGCTTCTTTTCACCTTCCGGTAATTTTGACGCGTATGCTATCCCTGACTTTAACACTTACGTAGGGACTTCAATTTGGAACGGATATAACGCTTTCTTCCATGAAGGATATAATTATAATGTCAATAAATTTGATACCATCTACCAGGATGCAAATTACCCGGACCAGGAAATTTTTGGGGTCGGCTTTATGGGGTCAATGGATAATGAAACCAATGTAACCAAAAGATTACGCCTGGTTACGAACTTCGATTGTTCCGATTTACCTCCGGGATCGAAAGATAGCGTCGGGATTATCATGGGTTGGAATTGTTTCAACTATCCTTCTTCCATTGAAGAAGCCTGTTATGTAGATACAACCTACCTGGTAATCGAAGTGCCGAACATCAGTATGAACGTAACGGAAACATTGCCGCCATCGGTAAATTCCTGTGATACGGCCCATTTCTCCTTCCTGATGGATGTGGCGGGGATTGGCGAAATGGAAGATTTACTGATTACGGTTGAAAACGGGGGGCAAGGTACTTACCAGTATTTGCCGAATTCAGCCCAATTGCAAATTATAAACAGCAGTCCTACGCAACACGAACCGGTAGCTGACGATACCTCCTGGCAGTGGAGCTTTCCGAATCTTGCGGCTGCTTATTCTCAAAATGATTTTATCTTCTCCTTTGACCTCTTGTCCGGCTGTAAAGTAGCTACTACAGATGTACTTGATATTAATATCCATGCGGAAAACTTCTGCGGCAAGGTCATTGTAGATAAAGACTATACCTGGTCTTCGTCCAACGAACAGGCCTTGGTAGATTCGATCAACACGTCCAATATGTGCGGTGAAAACCAGACAATTGATGTGACCCTGAACACCGGCGGCTACGAAAACCTGGATTTACAGGTTTATTCGGCCTTGACCAATGAGTTGGTGGGAAGCCTCAACACGCCGGTAACTACGAACACGGATGCTACATTCAGCATTCCTGTCAGCACGGCCGATACGGCGCTTTACCTTGTGTGGAGCGGCTGTAGTTGTGCCGACACCATTTATTTTGATTACACCTGTCACCCGCCTTGTGAGGCTGATGCTTCCTTCTCGGTTGAAAATTTATGTAAAGGTGATACGATCACCACAACACCTGTTCAGACGGAAGGTACACACCAGTGGACATACAGCTGGTTTAACCTGACTTCTTCGGCAGTCAATGCAAGCTTCCCGGCAGGACAGGCAGGCGTATTTACCATTACACACATCGTAACGTCTGATTGCGGAAGCTCCGATACGGTGACCAAACAAGTGACGGTGCACATGCCGGTATTCTCTTCCATTGTTTACCAGGGAAGCAGCCCGATGTGTTCCGGTGATTCTGCGCTTGTGACCGTAAATAATGCCGATCAGTTTGTGCATTTTGCCTGGAATACAGGCGATACGACATCCGTCATCTGGATTACATCCGGAGGATATTTCCATGTCAACGTGACGGATTCCAACGGCTGTGTCAGCTACTGTCCTTCCATCACCGTAACAGAAATTGAAGGCCCGGGATCAACGACTGATACCTTGTATGTCTGCTCGGAAACCGCATGGACGAATCTTGATGCAGGTACCGGTTTCGGTTCGTATGAATGGAATACAGGCCAAAGCAGTCAAAGTATCCAGGTGAGCGGTACGGGAACCTTTACGGCAACTGTCTGCGATTCGGTGGCCGGAGGCTGCTGCGGGGAACGTACCTTTGTGCTCCTGCTGGATTCCACACACATCAGCTTACCGGATTTTGCTTTATGTCCGGGTGATTCACAGGTAGTTGTTTCGCCGGTAACAGCTTCGTCTTATTCCTGGCTTGACGGAAACACCGTAATCGGTGATGAA
>CBINGV010000196.1:0-7092 GCA_966250255.1 uncultured Flavobacteriales bacterium
AACTGCCCTGGAAATCCGGGGCAGTTTTTATTTAATGATATTCATTTTGAAAAAAATTGATCACTTCACCAGGAGCGTGTAAAGCATCACCCAGCAAAAGAAAAGCGGAACAGCAAACAGCGTGGCGTCAAAGCGATCAAGGATTCCCCCATGGCCGGGCAAAATAGATCCCGAATCCTTGATGTTGAGGTTGCGCTTGAATAAGGATTCCAGTAAATCGCCTACGATCGCGGCCGGAGCGATCAGTGCGGCTGAAACCAGCCAGAAAAGCAATTCCCGGCCTTCGCCTAACCAACCGAGCAAAAAAGCTGTCAGGAAGGTAAATAAAACACCTCCGAGGGTTCCTTCCCAGGTTTTTTTGGGGGAAATGCGCTCAAAAAGCCTGGTTTTTCCTAAAACGCGGCCGCTCAGGTAGGCAAAGGTATCATTTGTCCAGATCAGCAGGAACATGCCGATGAGCCATAAATTCACCTGGTTGGAGATTTGCACCAGGAAAAGGATGAGGGAAAAAGGAACCAGGATGTAAACCAGGCCCAGGATCCCGGCGGAAATATTGTAAATCGGCTCCGGCTTGTTGCGCCACAATTCCGATACCATAAACAGGAAAACCAAAGGCAGGATCAGGAAGAGGTAAGCCTCAAGCTGTTTATCCAATACCGCCCAGCAAAGCAAGCCAAAGGAAAGAAAAGCCGTGAGCATGAACCCTGCTTTGTTCAGCCTGATTTTTTCGTGTTGATTGAAAAGGTTGGAGAATTCAAATACAGCTGCCACAAAAAAGACGGAGAACACGGCCATAGCCGCATAGGAATTGAACCAAAGGGAAAGAAGAATACTGGCAACAAAGAAGAGGCCGGTGATTGCCCGGAGCAACAGGTTATTCATTTCTCTTTTAAAATTTCTTTGGCCCGCGCAAGGTATTTCTCCGGGATCCGTAGGATAATTTTCTCCGAACTGGAATCATTGGATTTCTGGTGATCGATCTCATAAACAGGTATTTTGAATTTTTCGAGGCGACACTTCGTTGAAGCAGCAAGCTGCTTATCCGTTGTTCTCAGTATCTCCACAAAATTACGCGCGTTATGCTGGCGCTTTTCACTGCTGAATATCCCCTTCAGCATCCGGATTAATCCCATCTTCTTTGATTTGTTCGTTTTTTACATACGATTCATGGTCAGTAGTGGATTGTTCGATCATTGTTCCTTGGGCTTCTTCTCCTCTGTCCCAAGCGCGTTTGCCAAATATTTGTTCTAAATCTTCTTTAAATATGACTTCTTTTTCAAGGAGTTTTTCGGCCAGTGCCGCCAACTTGTCCTGGTTGTCTTTCAGGAGCTGAAGCGCACGCTGGTACTGTGTTTCAATAAGAATGCTCACTTCCTCGTCAATGATACGTGAAGTTTCTTCCGAATACGGCTTCGTAAACGTTTCACGTCCCTGCGAATCATAGTAGGAACGGTTACCGATGCGTTTGTTCAGCCCGTAAATGCTCACCATCGCATAAGCCTGCTTGGTTACTTTTTCGAGGTCGCTCAGGGCACCGGTGGAAATTTTACCGAAAACCAGCTCTTCTGCGGCACGTCCACCGAGGGCAGAACACATTTCATCCGAAATCTGCTCGGTTGTCGTAATGCTGCGCTCTTCCGGCAAGTACCAGGCTGCACCGAGGGATTGACCGCGCGGCACGATGGTTACCTTCACCAGCGGCGAAGCATGTTCCAGCAGCCAGGAAATGGTTGCGTGACCGGCTTCGTGAAAAGCGATCGCACGTTTCTCCTCCTTGGTGATGATTTTGTTCTTTTTCTCCAAACCACCCACGATCCGGTCAACAGCATCGAGGAAATCCTGTTTTTCAACCTGGTTTTTATGGTGACGGGCAGCTATCAGGGCCGCTTCGTTACACAGGTTGGCGATGTCCGCACCGGAGAATCCCGGGGTTTGTTTTGCGAGGAAATCCACATCCACATTTTTACTGTCCAGCTTAAGCGGCTTGAGGTGTACCTGGAAAATCTCCTTGCGCTCATTGATATCCGGCATATCGACATAAATCTGGCGGTCGAAACGACCTGCACGGAGCAAAGCGCTGTCGAGCACATCCGCGCGGTTAGTCGCCGCCAGGATGATCACACCCGAGTTCGTCCCGAAACCATCCATTTCTGTCAGGAGTTGGTTGAGGGTATTTTCACGCTCATCGTTCGCACCGAAACCGCTTCCACGGCTGCGCGCACGACCGATCGCATCGATCTCGTCAATAAAAATGATGGCCGGGGCCTTTTCTTTGGCTTGCTTGAAGAGGTCGCGAACGCGGGAAGCGCCGACACCCACAAACATTTCCACGAAATCCGAACCGGAAAGGGAGAAGAAAGGTACTTTGGCTTCACCCGCCACCGCTTTCGCGAGCAGGGTTTTACCCGTTCCCGGAGGGCCTACCAACAAGGCGCCTTTCGGTATTTTCGCCCCCAATTCGGTGTATTTTTTGGAATTCTTCAAAAACTCCACGATTTCCTGGATTTCTTCCTTCGCACCGGTCAGACCGGCCACATCGCGGAAAGTAACATTGGTTGTTTTGCCTTTTTCGTAAACCTGGGCGCGGGATTTCCCGATGTTGAAAATCTGCCCGCCGGCACCACCGCCGCCGCCTGTCATCCGGCGCATCACAAACATCCAGATGATGATCAGGATGATGATCGGAAGCAGAAAGCTGATGATGTTACCGAGGTAATTCACGTCTTCACGCTCCTGGTAATTGATAATCGGACGGCCATTAGCCTTCAGCCGCTCGTTGGTGGCTTTGAGCTCTTCTTCAAAATTGCCGGCATCCACGATATCCACTTCGATGGTTGGATTTTTCGGGGACATCATTGTATTCCCGTTGGATTGCATGGCTTTTTTGATGGCCGTAAATTGCTTGTCTTTACTGTTTTCAACAAATTTACGTCCTTTTTCGTTCAGTTTGAATTCGACCCAGTCTTTGTTTACTACATAAACATTGGTCACGTAATTGGAATCCGCCAAAGCGAAGAAGGTTGACTGGTACTTCAGCTTGATGTCGCTGGATCCGCTCATGAACAACTGGAAAGCAATGATCGAAACACCGATCAGCCCGTAAATCCAGTAGATCGAAAAGGGGCTCCTTTTTTTATCCTGGTTGTTGTTTTCGCTCATTTTACTTTAATCTTGTTTAGTCTAAATCGGGGATGTCCGTCCGCTCCGCATCTGCCCACAAATCCTCCAGATCATAAAAGCTGCGCGCGTCCTTGTAGAAAACATGCGCCACAACGTTGACGTAGTCCAGCAAAACCCATTCGGCATTTTGCTTTCCTTCCTGGTGCCACGGTTTTTCCTTCAGCTCTTTGCGCGTCAGGCGTACAACCGAATTACTGATCCCATCTACCTGCGTGGAAGACTCTCCGGAACAAATGATGAAAAAATCAGTAACGGCGGAATGAATATTTCTTAAGTCGAGTACGACGATATTTTTGGCCTTATTTTCCTGCATCCCTTCTACAATCACCTTGCACAGGAGCTCGGAATCTATTTCTTTTTTGACTTTATACATTAATCTTTAAAAGTTTTACAAAACTAATTTAATTTTTAAATTTACAAGCATCTTTGCTTTGTTTCTTTAACAAAAATTCGCACATGATTGGCAGAAAAATCGTTTACATAGATACCCTCGAATCAACGAACAATTATGTTGCCAATCTGCTTTCCGGGAACAAAATAGAACACGGGACTGCAATTTTGGCAGGAAACCAGACAGCCGGTCGCGGCCAGCGGGGAGCCAATTGGGACAGTGAACCCTACAAAAACCTGGCTTTTAGTTGTTTTTTGAAGCATGACATGCTGGCACTCAGCCGGCATTTTTACCTCAACCAAGTCATCAGCCTGGCTTGCCTGTCTTTTTTAAACGAGCAACACCCCGGTTTCCGGATCAAATGGCCCAACGATTTGGTTTTCAATAACTCAAAAATTGGCGGGATTCTGGTCGAAAACCAGCTGGCCGGTGAATTGATCAAAAGCAGCATTGCAGGTATCGGGATCAACCTCAATCAAACAGAATTCGGGGCTTACAACGCCGTCAGCCTGAAAAGCCTGAGCGGACGGGATTATGACTTGCGGGAAAGCGCCATCCAGCTTTGTATGCAGCTGGAAAGCTGGTACAGGAAGCTTTTGTTAGGCAAACTGGATGAAATTCGCAGGGCTTACCTCGACCAGCTCTGGTTGCTTGGTGAAGAAACACGTTTCCGGGATGCTTCGGGTGAATTTAACGGCACAATCACCGGCGTAGATGAACTGGGACAATTGCTCGTTGCAGGCAAAGAGGGAATAAAGGCTTACCAAAATAAGGAAATTGCTTTCCTGGAACGTTACCGCGCGTAGCGCTCACGGAGTTTTTCGGACATGAAATTGAAGAGGTTCTCGAGCGGACCCTGAATCATCATCTTAAGAAACATATTTACTTCTCCTTCAAAACGCAGGAAACCTTTGGTATGATGCCCGTCTTTCTCTTCCAGCGTGATTGTAAGCGTGAAAGGAAAAGGCGCCCGTTCGCCCGATTTGAGCAAAATGCGGTATGGCGCAGTTGTTTCAACCTGAACAAAGGAAATAATAATTCCTCCCTGTACCTTGAAGGAACAGGAAGTTTCATCGGATTTCCAGTCTGAAATCTTGTCCTGCGGCATCAACTCCAGGATGTTGTTGGTATCTTTCAGGAAGTCAAATACTTCGCTCACGGATTGGTGAACAGTCACCTTTTTGCTTTCAATTACCATTTCCTTCTAATCTGCGTTCATACTCTATACCCCCGGTTGGCGGTCCTACTTCATCCAGGCAGCCGGATTTTTACGCCACTCGATGAGGGATTCGGTATCGCTTTCGTCGATGTATTTCTTTTTGATCGCCTGTTCCATCAGGAAATCATAGTTTGTCAGCGTTTCAAAAGGACATTTCGCCTGCTTGAAATTCGCCACCGAATCTTCGAAACCATATGTAAAGATTGCTGCGAGGCCTTTTACATTCAATTTGGCATCTTTCAAAGCTCTTATCGCTTCGAGGCTGCTTCCGCCTGTTGAAATCAAATCTTCGATGACCACAACCGACTGGCCTTCTTCAAAATAACCTTCGATCTGGTTACCCAAACCATGCCCTTTCGGTGTACTGCGTACATAAACAAAAGGCAATCCGAGGTCCTGCGCCACGAGCACACCGTGTGCAATGCCGCCGGTAGCAACCCCCGCAATGAGGTCCGGTTTCCCGAATTTTTCAACGATAAGTTCCGAGAAAGACTGGCGAATGTAGGTGCGCACCTTCGGGAAGGAAAGTGTTTTGCGATTGTCACAATAAATCGGCGATTGCAAGCCGGATGCCCAGGTAAAAGGATTTGCAGGTTGGAGTTTTATTGCTTTAATTTGTAGTAAAAATTCGGCTAGTTTATATGCTCGGTCGTTGTTCAATTTCATAGTGCAAATGTATAAAGTTTTTATTCAAAATGACCCATTATTTTTCGTGAATGTTGAAAAAATTCATTCGCTGGATGGGATTTTCATCCGGCAAAGCCTGGCGAATGCAAACCGCGATTACATCTTTTCACTCCTGGGCAACACCTCCCGCAACACTCCCGTTATTTTGTTTTCCGACGACCCCGAAGGAGGCATTTCTTCCTTTTTTGAGGACTATGATTTTGTGGCCGCAGCCGGCGGGATCGTGAAACGCAAGGAAAAATACCTGTTCATCAAGCGCAACGGCATCTGGGACCTTCCGAAAGGCAAAATCGACGAAGGTGAAAACCCTGAAGCAGCAGCCATCCGGGAGATTCATGAAGAATGCGGCGTGCTCTGCGAAAAGGTGAACGAGCTGATTACCATAACGTATCACACTTACATATACGAGGGCCGTCCTACCATCAAAAAGACCTACTGGTACTCACTGGATTACAACGGATCGAAAGATTTGGTCCCGCAAGCCGAGGAAGGCATTACGAAAGTGAAGTGGTACGGGCTTAAAAAGATCAGGAAAGTCCGGCAGGAAACCTTTGCTTCGCTGGTAGACGTAATCGATTCTTATTTCGGATTTTCAGACTAAGCGCTGCCGGGTAGCTTTCTGGATCGCTTCCACCTTGTTATGCACCTGTAATTTCTGGTAAATGTTCTCAATGTGTTTCCGAACGGTTGCCGGTGAAATATTGAGGAAATCCGCAATCTGCTTATATTCAAAGCCTTTGCAAAGCTGTTCAAGCACATCAATTTCACGGGCTGTCAGGTCGGCTTTTTCTTCGTTGGCAAACTCGTCGGGGTTTTCGAGCGGGTTCCGCAGCAGTTTTAGCGCTTTCAATGCGATTCCTGCAGACATTGGCGCACCGCCCTTGAGGATTTCCTGGATGCCTTCAAGCAAACGTTTTGGTGGTTCATCCTTCAGGATATACCCGTTGGCCCCCGCCTGGATCGCTTTGAAGATGTGATTTTCATCGTCCAGTACGGTCAGCATGATAATCTTGATGTGGGGAAATTTGCGGGTAACGATTTCCGTAGCCTCAATCCCGTTCATCTCGGGCATCTGGATATCCATCAAAATCACATCGATGTTGGAATCCTGCTCCAGTTTCTGCACCAGGTCTTTCCCGTTGATTCCACGGAATTTATAACGGACCTGGTCTGGAAAAAAACCTAATTTTTCTTCGATACTTTTCGCTAAAAGTGAATTGTCTTCTGCTACGGCTACTTTAATCATTGTTACGACTTTGGATTATGGGACAAAGCTAAGTCAAAAGCAGAAACGGTTACATACGACAGATTGCTTATTTTCAGCGCTGGCCTGCATTTTGTTATTTTTTTGTCAAATTTCATCTAAGTTACGAAATAATGTGCTAATCTTGTGTTATTAAATATCGAAAAACTATGAAATCATTATTCTTAATCTTATTGACTTTCGGTTTTGCTTTTGCCGGCATGTCCCAGGAAACAGCCAAGGCAAAAAAGCCTAAGAAAGAAAAGGCGCCTAAAACGGCGGTTGTTTTTACCCAGACAGTGATTGAGCGCAATGGCATTGCTTACGGTGCAGACGAAACCTTTACGTTTGAATTCAAAAACAAAAGCAAAC
>CBINGV010000197.1:0-7083 GCA_966250255.1 uncultured Flavobacteriales bacterium
TGGACTGCCGGATTTACAAAGTCGCGTGCCTGTAGGAGTAAGCAATACAGCGAGCCCGATCGGGAATATGACCCTTGGGCAAAAGGGTGGAGAGGAAATGCATACCCTTACGGTAGATGAAATACAGCATGGTCATTCGCTGGTTGCCTCCAATAATTCGGCGTCAGATGATAACCCGGATGGACCGAATTACCTGCTGGCAATTCCGGGTACAGTGTCAGGCGGTAGTTTTTCTGCTGCCAGGGGATATAATAAGGCCGATCCGGACACTGTTTTAGGTGCCGGCTCTGTCGGGGCAAGCGGTGGGGGGCAGCCGCACGAAAACCGGCAGCCGTATGTGGCAATCAATCAGATTATCTGTGCAGAAAGTGGCAGCCCGGATGAACCTTACCTGGGCATTATTAAAGCATATGCCGGAAGTACAGCACCAAGCGGTTGGGCCTTTTGTGATGGCAGCCTTCTACCTGTCGTGACGAACCAGGCCTTATTTTCCCTGCTTGGGACAATTTATGGCGGGAACGGGATGACAACTTTTGCCTTGCCCGATTTACGGGCCCGGGTAGCGCTAGGGGCTCAAACCAAAGACGATTCCAACTTAGGTGAATTTGGAGGCTTGAATTCGGTTGCCTTAACACCTGCCATGCTTGGGGGGCATACTCACTCCTTATCAATAAGCAATCAGTTGGGAAGCATTGCCACACCGGTTGAAGGTGCCGTGCTTGCTGCGCCCTGGGCAGAAATAGGGAATCCCAAAGTAGCAACCGCTGTTTTGGCGTATATTCCCAATGCCCCTACACTTTTTGCCTTAAATCCGAAAACAATCGGGGCGGTAGGCAGCGGAAATATTCACAACAATATGCAACCTTATTTGGGCTTGAACTACATCATCTGTATCACGGGTGTGGTTCCGCCACGAAGCTAAAGGTTTGCAAAACATACCAGGTAAAACCGTTTGACTCCAGTCAGGCGGTTTTTTGTTTTACAGGGTCTCCAGTTTCCAGTCGGGAATGGTTTCAAAAGTATGTACCAGCTGGAAGTTTCTTCCGCCCAGGTTGAAATAATTGCCCACACAGTGCGGGTTGGTGAGTGAGGATTCTTCGAGCCCGATGCTGATTTCTCCGAAAGCCCGGATGTGGGTGAAGATACAGATGTCGGGTTTTATGCCTGAAAGCTGTTCCGGGAAAGAAAAAGCCGGGCTTACGAAACGGAAATCCCCGGCAGCGACTTGCTCTGAAAAATTACGGTCTTTGGTGAGCGAGAAGAGCTTTTCACCAAATTCCGCCACGCTGTTTTTGCCATCGGAGCGATCCTTCAGGTTATCGAAAAACGGTTCCTGGCCAAAAGCCGTATAAAACAGTTCGACGCGGATTTCTTCCGGGACCATCAGGCCTTTTTCGTGGAGTTGCGGCGCCAGGTTGGCCACAATGCGCAGCTGCGGCTCACGAAGCAGGGCATTGAACATCGTTTCGCTGATCAGTAAATGAAAAGGCTCCGGACTGTTGTAGCAGATGGCGTCGGTTTCGATAACATGGCTGTTAAAACGTTTGAAATCTTCCTGCGCGAGCCATTTTTGGATGCACTCCACCGAAAGCGGGTTGATTTCGAGCAGGGTACATTCCAGTTCTTCTGCCTTGAAAAGCGGCAACAAGGGGAGGAGCAAGGTTCCGTAAGGGCCGCAGCCGGCATAGAGGATCCGGATTTGTTCGCCGGGGAAGCGTTGCTGCAGTTCCATAATAGCCTGGTAAACTCCCTTGATCAACCGTGTGGTACGGATGGATTCGGCGATGCAGAAAGCAGCATGTCCGCTCGATAAAGCCACGCCGCCATCCAGGAAAATCTCCCCTGAATCGTCTTTTGGCAGCGCCGGAAAGGGAGAATTTTCGGCAAAAAAAGCGGCTAAGGCCTGTGCAGCAGCGATTTCTTCCCCGAGATTGGCCGATTTCAGCAGTTCCCGGGTAATGGTTTCCAGTTTTTGGTGAAGCATCAACTAAATTGTTTAGTGAGGGATAAAGATAAAATTATTTGCTAAAAAACAAAACAAGTATTTATACGTGTTTTTCATTGAAAACCAGATAAATATTGAAATTTTGACGACCATTTCAAATAAATTACCTATCATTGCATATCACTAATTTTATGAGCTTATGAAAAAGAACTTACTTTTCCTGGTAATGTTTTTGTTTACCATGTCGGTTGGGCTGCTGTTTGCACAAACCACCGAACTGTTTGAAACGGAAACGGATGGATCAACTTCCTTTACGGACAACAGCCAGGTGTTTAACATTACAACAACAGCCGGAGGGCCTTTCAGCGTTCAGGGAAGTTTTCCCGGTGTCGGTTTTAACGGAACAACCGGGGATAATGTTTTTATAGACAACGATCCTTATGCGGCGGGTAACGTTGCGGTCAGTTTTAAGATTGAGACTTCCGGGGACATTCCTTTTATTGTCAATAATTTCTGGATTTACATGGGGGATAATTTCGCCAACATCGATTATCCAAACGGGGCATTGACCCTGGTGGGTAAGCTGGGTGGTGCTACAGTGTTCAATGTAACCCAAACGAACGGGTTCAATAGGAATCCCGGGGTAAACAATGGCTTTACGCAGATTAATATGAGCTCCTACAATGGACAGAACATTGCCAATATTCCCATTGATGAGCTGACTCTTTCGACCAATAACGTGTATAATTACGTAGCGCTTGATGCGTTTAACTGGACGGTTACCGCACCTGAAATCAATGTGAAAGGGAATTCCGTGTCGATTGTAGACGGAGATGCATCCCCAACGGCAACAGATCACTCGGATTTTAGCTCCCAGTCGGTTTGTTCCGGAACGATTGTCCGTACCTATACAATTGAAAATACAGGTACCCGCTATTTAAATATAACTTCGGCCAATCTCAGCGGGACACATGCAAGCGATTATAGCGTGACCTCTTCTCCTGCATCAACGGTTGCTGCGGGTAGCTCAACGACGATGCAGGTGACTTTCAATCCTTCCGCTGCCGGTACACGAACGGCAACCCTTACGATCAACAACAGCGATGCCAATGAGGGGGCTTATGATTTTGCCATCCAGGGAACAGGCCATGATCCCGAAGTCAATGTTCAGGGAAATTCAACTTCGATTGCGGATGGTGATGCAACACCAACCACAACGGACCATACGGATTTCGGGAGCCAGTCCGTTTGCTCGGGTACAATTACGCGAACGTTCACCATCCAGAATACGGGGACTTCCAATTTAACATTGGGTACGGTCACTATCGGTGGTACACATTCCGGCGATTTTAGCGTAACGGCTACACCTTCCAGCCCGGTTTCGGCTGCAGGCTCAACGACTTTCCAGGTAACTTTTAACCCGAATGGAACAGGGGTGCGCTCGGCAGATATTTCCTTCTCTACCAATGATTGCGATGAGGGAACTTATAATTTCAATATCCAGGGAACAGGGGTTGACCCGGAAGTGAATGTCCAGGGAAATTCCACTTCGATTACGGACGGTGATGCATCGCCAGGCACGACAGACCATACGGATTTCGGGAGCCAGTCTGTATGCTCGGGAACGATTACACGTACCTTCACCGTCCAGAATACAGGGACTTCCAATTTAACTTTGGGTACGGTCACCATCGGTGGTACAAACGCCGGCGATTTCAGCGTAACGGCTACACCTTCCAGCCCGGTTTCGGCTGCAGGCTCAACGACTTTCCAGGTGACTTTTGATCCGACCGCTTCGGGTACGCGTTCAGCAACGATTTCCTTTTCCACTAACGACTGCGATGAAGGAACGTATGATTTTAGTATCCAGGGAACCGGAACAGACGATACACCAAATGCCGATGATCCGTCCGATGTGACCGCTTGTGATTCCTATACGCTCCCGGCTTTGACGGTGGGTAACTATTTCAGCGGAACAGGCGGAACAGGAACGGCTTACAGTGCCGGTAACGTGATTTCGTCCAGCATGACCCTGTATGTATATGCCGTGAACGGTTCCTGCTCGGATGAAAACAGCTTTAATATTACGATCAATACAACACCGGTTGCCGATAGCCCATCCGATGTGACCGCTTGTGATTCCTATACGCTCCCGGCTTTGACAGTGGGTAACTATTTCAGCGGAACAGGCGGAACAGGAACGGCTTACAGCGCGGGTAACGTGATTTCGTCCAGCATGACCATGTATGTGTACGCAGAAACGGGCACCACGCCGAACTGCTCGGACGAAAACAGCTTTGATATTACGATCAATACAACACCGGTTGCCGATAGTCCATCCGATGTGACGGCTTGCGATTCGTATACGCTTCCTGCCCTGACGGTAGGTAACTACTTCAGCGGAAGCGGCGGAACGGGAACGGCTTACAGCGCGGGTAACGTCATTACCTCCAGCATGACCATGTATGTGTACACAGAAACGGGCACCACGCCGAACTGTTCGGATGAAAACAGCTTTGATATTACGATCAATAACACCCCGATCGCGGACGCTCCTGCTGATGTGACCGCTTGTGATTCGTATACGCTTCCTGCCCTTACCGTAGGTAATTACTTTAGCGGAACAGGCGGAACGGGAACGGCTTACAGCGCCGGTAACGTGATCTCTTCGAGCATGACGATGTATGTGTACGCCGAAACAGGCACCACACCGAACTGTTCGGACGAAAACAGCTTTGATATTACGATCAACAATTCGCCGGTTGCGGATAATCCGTCCGATGTAACGGCTTGTGATTCCTATACGCTTCCTGCCCTGACGGTAGGTAACTACTTTAGCGGTCCTGGCGGAACAGGAACGGCTTACAGCGCTGGTAACGTGATCTCTTCGAGCATGACGATGTACGTATATGCCGAAACGGGAACCTCGCCGAACTGTACAAGTGAAAACAGCTTTGATATTACGATCAACGCAATACCGATTGCAGATGATCCGTCTGACGTAACGGTTTGTAATTCGTATACGCTTCCGGCCTTAACTGTTGGTAACTATTTCAGCGGTACAGGAGGAACCGGAACAGCTTACAGCGCGGGTAACGTGATTTCTTCCAGCATGACGATGTATGTATATGCTGAGACAGGGACCTCACCGAACTGTACAAGTGAGAACAGCTTTGAGATCACCATCGATGTGATCCCGACGGTTGCTACAACAACGGATAACGACCGCTGCGGGACCGGTACGGTGAGTCTCCAGGCTACTGCCAGCATAGGCAGCATCGAATGGTTTATCGCTTCATCCAGCGGAAGCTCGATCGGCAGCGGGTCACCGTTTACGACACCATCCATCAGCGCCACAACAACCTATTATGCTGAAGCAGTAAACGGAACCTGTGTTTCGGCCTCGCGTTCAGCGGTGATAGCAACGGTTGTTCCGACAACGCAGATCCGTTCGTATGACTGCGGCAGAACATCCATGGATTTCAGCGAGAAAATTTACTGTGATGTAGTGGCCGGGGCAACGGATTACCGTTTCGAGGTTTTTGATGGGACAAATACCTATGAGATTGATCGTACGGCACGTTATTTTTACCTGTCCATGATCCCGGGTAATGACTATAATAAAACCTACACCATTCGCGTGAAGCCAAAAGTAAGCGGCAGCTGGGGATGTTACAGCACTTCCTGCAATGTGATGACTGCCCGTCCGAGAACCAAAGTTCCTGCCGCGCAATGCGGTGTGACCCTTGCAACGATCGATGCCCGGATCTTTGCTGAAACAAGACCGGATGCAACGGGCTACCGTTTCAAAGTTTACCGGAACGGAGCTAATGTACAGACGATCGACAAAACAGAAAATGCCTTCCGCTTGACGGAGCTTCCTTCGTATAACTACAACACAACGTATACGGTTTATGTGGCTTACGAAGCAGACGGCATCTGGGGGCTTTACGGAGCTGGATGCGATGTGACCACTCCTGCCGTGCCAACAACACAGGTTCAGGCTTCCCAATGCGGTACTACCCTGGCAACGACCACAGCTGCGGATAAAATCTATGCGAACAATGTATACCTCGCTACGGATTACCGTTTCGAAGTGACTTACGGCGGAAACACCCAGGTGATCGACCGTACGGCGCGTTATTTCTTCATTACGCAGTACAGTGGCTGGGAGCATAGCCGTACTTACAGCGTCCGTGTTGCCGCCAAGGTGAATGGCAGCTGGGGAACCTACGGTCCGGCTTGTAACATCACCACTCCGGCGAGCGGTATGATGCAGGATGAAAATATCTATGAATTGGAAGAAGGCCTGATAGAAGATATCAGCCTGGAAGCTTACCCGAACCCGAACAGCGGTGATTTTACGGTTTCCGCTACGCATGCAGGCCAGTTCAATCTGATCAATGAGCTTGGCCAGGTTGTTCAGCGCATGGAACTTAATGAAGAAAATAATTTCAAGATCCGTGTTGAAGGACTGGATAACGGGGTTTACTTCGTGACCGGAACCATCAGCAGCACGGTGATTACCCGCAAAGTGATCGTGAATAAATAACACAAAATTCAAATTAATTCTCCAAAATGGCTGCTCTCCGGGGCGGCCATTTTTTTGTATGCTATTATTCCATTTGGGCTTTTGGGCGGGGCAAAATTCCTTGTTTCAGCTCGCCTGACGAAGATCAGGTATCGTTTTGATTCAGATCAGCTTATGTGTTGTTTTTGTGCCTTAGTTTTGTCTTAACTAATACAAACAACAAGACTTATGGAACGAAAAAATTTATTTACAGGATTTTTATCAGGCTTTGGCCTTTTATTTACCACTTCTGCAGCACATGCCGGTGTTTTTCCGGAAAACAAAGCGTTATTTTTGAAGCAGGCCTGTAACGTCGGCATGCTATTAGACGTTATAGCAAAAGAAAACGGAACTACTTTGGAAACTGCTGTTCATTTGGAAACTCCCTTACATGCCTCTCCGAACCCCAATAACGGGGATTTTATGCTTACGTCTTCTGCGGAGGGCAAATTCAACGTACACGACAGCCAGGGGCAATTAGTTCGTACAATCAGCATTACCAAGGAAAATAACCTTAAAATACGGGTTGAAGGTCTCCAAAGTGGAATTTATTACATTACCGGAACCG
>CBINGV010000198.1:0-7044 GCA_966250255.1 uncultured Flavobacteriales bacterium
TCCCGGCCGGACCGAAAAGCTTTGAAGAGGCCAAAGGGGCGATTACAGCCGATTACCAGTCTTACCTCGAGAAAAACTGGCTGGACGAGCTGGCCAAAAAACACCCGATCAAGGTAAACGAAGCCGTGCTCTACAACCTCAATCAGAACTAGAAAAACATTCTGTTAATAATTCCTAAACTTTAATCCCGATTGCGGTCGGGATTGATTTTTTTTACAACTTTACAACACATAAGAATACACTAAATGAAGTTAATTTTCTCCCTTTTCCTGGTCGCCTTTTCGTACCAGTTTTCCCTTGCTCAGGAAAAATCTGTCATCGATAAAATCGTTGCGCAGATCGGAGATAATGTCATTTTGAAATCAGATATTGAAGCCCAGAAATTGCAGGCCGCCCAAAGCGGTTTGGTGATTACTGCCGAAACCGATTGCGCCATTCTCGAACAGCTGATGTTCCAGAACCTGCTCCTGAACCAGGCTGAAATTGACAGTATTGTCATTACTGATGCCCAGGTGGATGCCGAAATGGAAAACCGCATCCGCGTAATTGAAAACCAGATTGGCGGACGGGACAAAATGGAAAAGTTCTACGGCAAAAGCATCAACGAGATTAAAAGCGAGTTCCGGGAAATTATCCGCAAACGCCTGATGAGCGAAGAAATGGAGCGCCGCATTACGCAGGACGTTACCGTAACCCCGAAAGAAATCGAGGCTTTTTTCAAAACCATCCCGAAAGACAGTATTCCGCTGATCAATTCTAAGCTGAGCTTTCAGCAAATCGTCGTGTTTCCTGAAATCACCAAAGACGACAAAGAGCTAGCGCGCACGCGGCTCGAAGAAATCCGCCAGAATATCCTTGGGGGGAAAAGTTTTGAAACCCAGGCGCGAATCCATTCCCAGGACCCGGGAAGCGCCTCTCAGGGAGGAAAGCTCGAAGCGACCCGCGGCATGATGGTTCCCCAGTTTGAAGCTGTTGTATTCTCTTTGAAAGAAAACGAAATCAGCCAGGTTTTTGAAACCGAATACGGCTTCCACATCATCCAGCTCATTGAGCGTAAAGGAGACGATTACGTGTGCCGCCACATCCTGATTTCACCGGAATTCAACCGCGAGAGCCTCGACAAATCCAGTAAGCTGATCGAAGAGTGTTACCAGGCTCTGAAACAAAACACCATTACCTGGGACAATGCCGTTGTGAAGTATTCCAACGATGCCAACACGAAGCAAAACCGCGGGATCATCACCAACCCGATCACCGGCGAGCAAACCTGGAGCATGGAAGACCTCAACCAGGTTGACCAGCAGATCTATTTGCTGACCGACGCACTTGCCAAAGGCGATATTTCCAGCCCTTCCTTTTACTTCGATTACATCGAGCGCAAACAGGGAATCCGCATTGTGCGCCTCATGGAACGTACCAGCCCGCATTACGCCAACCTGGACGAAGATTATGCCCTGATCCAGAAGGCAGCAGAAAATAAGAAAAAAGAAGAAGTCCTCAATAAATGGGTCGCTTCCAAAGTAAGCAATGCTTACATCCGGATCGACGCATCCCTGGCTTCATGCAAATTCAGACACAACTGGGCAAGCACCCCTTAAACCAATTCATACTATGTCGGACGTAGAAGCAGTAGACCAATTAGTAAAAGATTACCAGGCCCTAAAAAAAGAAATCCACCAGGTTATCGTCGGACAAGACGAAGTCGTTGACCAGGTACTGATCTCAATTTTCTCCCGCGGACACGCTCTGCTGGTGGGCGTACCGGGTTTGGCCAAAACCTTACTTGTTAATACCATCGCCCAAACGTTGGGACTGAGCTTTAACCGCATCCAGTTTACACCGGATTTGATGCCTTCCGATATTATCGGCTCCGAAATCCTGGACGAAAACCGCCAGTTCAAGTTCATCAAAGGACCTTTGTTTAACAACATCGTACTCGCCGATGAAATCAACCGGACACCGCCAAAGACCCAATCTGCGCTCCTCGAAGCCATGCAGGAAAAATCCGTAACGGCTGCCGGGCATACGTACAAGTTGCCGGCACCTTTCTTCGTACTGGCGACGCAAAACCCAATCGAGCAGGAAGGGACCTATCCCCTGCCGGAAGCCCAACTCGACCGCTTTATGTTCAATATCTGGGTGGATTACCCGGCCTACAGCGAAGAGCTTGCTATCGTAAAAGCAACCACTTCCGATACGGATATCAAATTGAACCAGATCCTCACTGGAGAGCAAATCCTGAAATACCAGGAGCTCATTCGTAAAATCCCGGTAGCGGACAATGTACTGGAATATGCCGTGAAGCTTGTTTCAAAAACGCGTCACGCCAACGAAATGGCACCGCAAATCACCAAAAATTTCATCAGCTGGGGCGCCGGGCCACGCGCTTCACAATACCTCATCATCGGGGCAAAATGCCATGCGGCCATCCGCGGGAAATATTCACCGGACATCGACGATGTAAAAGCCGTTGCCCAACCGATCCTCCGTCACCGGATCGTGCGCAATTACCGCGCCGAAGCAGAAGGCTACTCCATGGACCGTATTATTGACGAATTGATGCAATAAGCAAAATATACAACACAAAAAGGGGAGCTGAATGTGTTCAGCTCCCCTTTTTTCTTACGCTGAGGTCGGACTTAGAAAAGCGTAAAATAAATGCTTAACAGGATGTCAATGGCCAGGGCCGCAATCGTGGACGTCAAGATCCATTTCATTGGCGCCACGGCAAGGATCAGGCTGAGCGTTACCATTGTCGGAACAACAACCGCAACCAGCGTTGAAGTATACTGAATGGCCCCAAAACCAACCGTGATCCCTCCCATGCATCCTACAACGAGAAGAAGCATACTGATCACCCCGTAGCGATTAAACTCCGTGTTTTTTATAAAGTCTGTTTTTACTGTATTTGTTCCCATAACCTTGAAATTTTATAGAACAAAGTTGAGGAAAAGGCAGTTCCTGAAAAATGAGAAAAACCAGTAAAAAAAGTTGATTTATCTCAGTTTTTAAATCCTTAATTCTCGAAAACAGGTTCGCTTTCATTTTTTTTGCTTAACTTCATATAACTAACTTAAAATTTACCTTTATGCTTGTTAAAACCTTTAGCAGTGCCGTTTTTGGCATTGACGCAACCACCATCACCATTGAAGTCAACATCGGCCAGGGAATCAATTTCTTTTTAGTAGGCTTGCCCGATAATGCGGTGAAAGAAAGCCAGCAGCGGATCAAAGCCGCCCTGAAAAATAACGGACTGAAATTCCCGGGTAAGGAAATCACCATCAATATGGCCCCGGCCGACATTCGTAAGGAAGGCTCCGTATTTGATCTACCGATCGCTGTCGGGATCCTGGCAGCGAGCGAACAACTGGAGGCCCCGGACCTGGAACAATTCATGATCCTGGGCGAGCTTTCACTTGACGGCAAGGTGCAGCCCATGAAAGGCGTCCTTCCGATTGCTATCCAGGCAAAAAAAGAAGGCTTCCGGGGCATTATCCTGCCGGCGGTTAACGCTGAGGAAGCAGCTATTGTTGGCGAATTGGAAGTTTATGGCGTAGAAAGCCTTTCCCAGGTGGTGGCTTTCCTGGGTGGGAAACAAAGCCTGCAGCCGGTCTCCTGTGATCTGGAACAAAGTTTTGGCCCGCAGTCCGGAAACGATATTGATTTCAGTGATGTCAAAGGCCAGGAAAACATCAAACGGGCTTTTGAAATTTCGGCTTCGGGTGGTCACAATGTGATTTTGATCGGGCCACCGGGTGCCGGGAAATCCATGCTTGCCAAACGCTTGCCAACGATTCTCCCTCCCATGACCCTCGAAGAAGCACTGGAAACAACCAAAATTCAAAGTGTAGCCGGGAAAACGAAAAAACAGCCCGGACTGATGACGCAGCGCCCTTTCCGCAAACCGCACCACACCGTTTCTGACGTCGCTTTGATTGGTGGCGGAAGCTATCCGCAGCCCGGTGAAATTTCACTGGCTCACAACGGGGTTTTGTTCCTGGATGAATTGCCCGAATACAAGCGACAAGTACTGGAAGTTATGCGCCAGCCGCTCGAAGACCGCAGCGTAAGTATTTCCCGCGCCCGTTTTACGGTGGATTATCCTGCCAGCATCATGCTTGTCGCTGCCATGAATCCTTGTCCCTGCGGCTACCACAATCATCCGGAGAAAGCCTGTTCCTGCGGGCCCGGCATTGTTCAGAAATACCTCAACCGGGTTTCCGGGCCGCTGCTCGACCGGATCGATCTCCACGTAGAAGTTGTGCCCGTAAGCTACAACGACCTCAGCAGCGAAGCCAATACCGAAGGAAGCCAAAGCATCCGCGAACGGGTCATCGCAACGCGCCTGCTGCAGGAAAAACGTTTTGAAAATGAAAGCGGGATCCATTGCAATGCCCAGATGAGCAGCAAGCTCCTCCGCAAATATTGCTCCATCGACGAAGCCGGAAGCCTTTTGCTGAAACGCGCCATGGACCAGCTGGGCTTATCCGCCCGGGCCTATGACCGCATTTTAAAGGTCGCCCGCACCATTGCGGATATCGACCGCTCGGAAAAAATCGAAGCGGCACATTTGGCGGAAGCTATTCAATACCGGAGCCTGGACAGATCGAATTGGGTAGAATGAGTTATGGAGTTCTTGAGTTATGAGTTAGTAGTTATGGAGTGACCTTACAAACTACTAACTAAGAAACTCCTAACTTAACAACTCCTCATCAGTCCCACTCATCCTCCGTGCCGGAATCCTTGTTGGCATCGTTGATGAGCTTTTGCCAGTTGTAGTTTCCGTCTTCGGAATCGGAAATGATATCCAGGTAATCGCCTTTGGTGATTTCGTAATGTTCAATTTCAGCGCCGGTGTACTCCTCGATCGCTTCGAGCAGGGGACGCTCGTCTTTACTGCAAAAGGACAGGGCTTGTCCCCGTTTTCCGCCGCGACCGGTACGCCCGACGCGGTGCACGTAATTTTCGGGCAAATCCGGCAAATCGTAATTGATCACGTAATCCACGTCTGGAATGTCGATCCCGCGTGCAGCGACATCGGTGGTAATCAAGACACGGTTTTCTCCTTTTCGGAAACGTTCGAGAATCCCCAGGCGCTCTTTCTGGTCCAAACCGCCATGCAAAAACTCGGAATCGAGCAGCACCCGCTTCATCGCGGACATCACGCGCTCGGCGCGTACCTTCGTTCGTACAAACACAACGAAGCGGTTTTCAGCAAATTCCTTGAGCATATTTTCCAGGAAAAAACGCTTGTCATCCATCTCGATAAAAGCAACCGCATGATCAATCGTTTTGGCTACCGGGTTTTTGGGTGAAACCTGGATTCGAATCGCGTCGCTCACAATGTCATAAGCAAAAGCTTTGATTTTTTTCGTGATCGTTGCCGAGAAAAACAGGGTTTGCCGCTTTTTAGGAATATGGCGCAGCAGATCCGTGACATCTTTTTTGAAGCCCAGATCAAGCATCAGGTCGGCTTCGTCCACGACGAGGAACCTGATCCGCGAGAGGTCAAGGTGTCCCTGGGAAACGAGGTCAAACATCCGCCCCGGTGTAGCCACGAGAATATCCACCCCATCGTTTAATTTTTTGATTTGCGGATCCTGCTCCACGCCACCATGGATACAAGCCGTTTTGACCGTCAGCTGCTTGCCGATTTCTGCGAAAACAGTTGTAATCTGGAGTGCCAGCTCACGCGTGGGCACCAGTACCAGGGCCTGGATTCCTTTTGTTTTTTTATTCCGCTTTTCCGCATCGACCCGGTCCAGTACCGGGATCACAAAAGCTCCCGTTTTCCCGGTTCCCGTATACGCAATGGCGAACACATCTTCCCCGTTGAGGATCGGTGTAATGGCCTTGAACTGGATGTCAGTCGGTTTTTTAAAGCCCAGGACATCCAATTGCTGCTTAATTTTTGGCGAGATACGGTATTCGGAAAACTTCATGCTGCAAAGGTAATACCTTAATGTGCTAATGCGGTAATGTGCTAATTAAATAATTGAAATTCATTAGCACTGAATCACACTGTAATAAAGGTATACTGCGAGCTGATGTGCGTCAAAGCTTCCGCGTTTACACAGAGCACCGGGATGTTTTTCGGGTTGACGATCAGGTTTTGCACGAACTTGGCGAAAATCGGGAGTGTATTACCGGTATAATAGCTTGCAGCCAGCATATCGGCGCCGTTTTTCTCGCTGTAATCCAGGAGGTAATCCATGAACGCGGATTTCGGGATGTCGGCAACCTCGAACGAATGCTTCACCTTATTTTCCTGCAGGAATTTTTTGGCCACGATGATATTGACATTTACCTTGGTCTGGATAGCTTCGTCCTCCTGGTGGCGGCCAATCAGGTGGATTTCGGCGTCGAACAGTTTGGATAAATGCGCCGCTGCACGAAGCACCTGAATGCTTTCGGACTCAAACGAAACCGGCATGACTATTTTATGTAAGCCCTGTAGATTGGCCTGTTCCTGTACAACAACAAAAGGCACAACGGAATGCGTAATGATTTTGACCGAATGGCTTCCGAAAATCTTCTGGAGGGCATCCACGCCATGTGTACCCATGACCACCAGGTCGGCGCCGTGGTACTCGGCAATTTTACCGATATCACTGAATATATCGCCGACAACAACGTGCCCGGTAACGTCGATACCTTCGGGTTTATTGAGTCCTGAGACATACTGGTTCAGTTCTTTTTCCTTTTCCTTGAAATCATTTTTGTGTTTCACAATGTGGAGCAGGAATAAATTACCGCCGCTGACTTTGCAAAGGCGCAGGGCATGTTGAACAGCATTTTGACTAATCGTGGAAAAATCATAAGGAACCAAATATTTCATTGTATCGTTTTTAAGGCTTATAGACAAATATACTAAAAAAACTTTAGCTGCTGTATCCGGTAATTTTTTCGTCTTCAGCGATCAAAAGCAAAAAGCGAAAGGTCTTTGTTCTTTCTTCCCAGGATTAAATCGCGTGTAAGCCGGGCCGCAATCAGACTAAAAGTAATCCCGTTTCCACCAAATCCCAGCGCGTAATAGGTATGGGG
>CBINGV010000199.1:0-7043 GCA_966250255.1 uncultured Flavobacteriales bacterium
CAGTGGTACAGGAGGGACAGGAACGGCTTATTCTGCGGGCAACGTGATCTCTTCGAGCATGACGATGTATGTGTACGCCGAAACAGGTACCACACCGAACTGTTCGGACGAAAACAGCTTTGACATTACGATTAACAATTCGCCGGTTGCGGATAATCCATCCGATGTAACGGCTTGCGATTCGTATACGCTTCCTGCCCTGACAGTAGGTAACTATTTCAGCGGAAGCGGCGGAACGGGAACGGCTTACAGCGCGGGGAACATGATCTCTTCGAGCATGACGATGTACGTGTATGCCGAAACAGGCACCACACCGAACTGTACGAGCGAAAACAGCTTTGATATTACCATTAATACTACACCAAGCATCGGAACAACGACCAGCGGAGGCCGCTGCGGCACGGGGACAGTTGACCTGGCAGCCACAGCAAGCTCCGGAACAATCGACTGGTACGATAACAGCACCGGCGGAACGCTGCTTGGCTCCGGAACGAGCTTTACGACGCCTTCCATTTCAGTAACAACGGCGTTCTATGCCGAAGCGATTGAAAACGGCTGTTCTTCCTCCCGTCAAACAGTGCTTGCTACGGTTGTGGGAAGTACCAAGCTGATCACAGCTGCTTGCGGCAGTACGCTGACGGCATTCAACGATAAAATCTACGCCAACAACATCAACGGCGCAAGCGATTACCGCTTTGAAGTAACTTTGGGCGGTACGACCCAGGAAATTGACCGGGTAGCGCGTTATTTCTACATCACGCAGTTTACCGGTTATGATTATGATAAAACCTACACCATCCGCGTGAAAGCGAAAGTGAATGGCGTTTGGGGATGCTATGGGGCTTCCTGTACGGTGACCACGCCGGCCAGACCGACCACGACCATTTCGGCCACTTACTGCGGCACGACGCTTGCGACAATTGATACCCGCATTTTTGCTTATTCGATGTCAACGGCAACGGCTTACCGTTTCCGGGTAACGAATGGCGCTTCGGTGCAAACGATTGATAAAACGGATAATGTGTTCCGTTTGACCGATCTCGCAACCTACAATTACGGAATAGCCTACACGGTAGATGTGGCTTACGAAGTAAACGGCGTGTTCGGTGCTTACGGAGCTTCCTGTATCATCACCACACCAACGACGCAGGCAGCTACCCAGGTTCAGGCCAGCCAGTGCGGAACAACGCTTGCCACGACCACTTCTGCGGATAAGATCTATGCCAACAGCATTCCGCTGGCAACAGAATACCGCTTCGAGGTGACTTACGCAGGCAACACGCAAACCATCGACCGGACGGCGCGTTATTTCTACATCACGCAGTACAGCGGCTGGCAGCATAACCGTACGTATACGGTTCGCGTAGCAACGAAAGTAAATGGCAGCTGGGGAGCTTACGGGCCAAGCTGTACGATCACTACCCCGGCCAGCGGCCTGATCCAGGATGAAAATATTCAGGAAGCAGACGGAAACCTGCTGGAAGACATCAGCCTGGAGGCTTACCCGAACCCGAACAGCGGAAACTTCACCGTAAGCGCTACGCATGAAGGTACATTCAATGTGATTAACGAACTGGGTCAATTGATCCAGCGCGTTGAAATTTCAGCAGAAAGCGGTTTCCGTTCGGAGATCAAAGACCTGCAGAAAGGAATTTATTTTATCACAGGTACCATCAATAACGAGGTCATCACGAAAAAAGTGATTGTGAATAACTAACTCAGAAACAAAAAAATAGAATCCAGAATGGCTGCTCTCCGGGGCGGTCATTTTGTTTTTACGGGGAATTTCCTGCCGAATTATTAAAGGAGCCCGCCGAATTCTAATTTTGATTTTCGTACGGTGATTTTAAGCTGTAATTATGCAGTATCAATATAAATCAAGGTATTATGAAAAATCAAGTTAACCCAACACATGTTGCAAAAAAGAAAAGACTTCTGCTGCTGCTTTTCCTGTTTGCGTTTTCTTTTCCATCCTTTGCAGCAATCAATAAGGTTGTCAGTGCGCTAATGCAGGATTTTGACGGCATCGTGCCCGTGTACGGGACATCCACAAGCTTCAGGTATGAGCTGCTTATCACTTCGGATGGCGGTTCGGAAGCCGGATCGACCATTATTAACCTATCGGGTACCGCTTTGCCGCAGGGCATGAGCTGTGAGTTCAGCTCCCACACACTTACCGTTATAAACGGGAACGAAGTGCTCCTGCCGGCTTATTCTCCCGGCGGAAGGGTATTTATGCGCTTTACAACTGCGGGGATTGGCGCCTGCTTTAACATTACGCCTCCGGGTACAACGAGCGGGATCACTGTTACGCTGACCAGCAACCCGGTTTCCGTGGAGTCGGCGCCCACTCATTTTTTGATCGGGAAAAAGAACCTCAGCATCGGGGGAGGTATTAGTGCAAATAATAAAATGTACGACGGAACAACAGCTGTTACTTTCAGTGGGGGAACTCTCGGCGGACTCAACTGCGGAGATGATGTAAGCTTTGTTGCCGGCGGTACCTTTATCGATAAAAATGTAGGTGACAACAAGGGGATCATCACCAATTTTACGCTGACCGGTACTCATGCCGACCGCTATCACTTGCTTCAGCCCACGCTTGCTGCCAATATCACTGCCCGGGAAGTCACGATTGAAGTGGATGACCTGAGCAAATGTGAGGGGGAAGGACCGGTTTATACCAATACGGATTTTAATGCCAGCGGAACCCTGGGAGCGGACGCAGTTTCCTCCATTACGATTTCCTGCAATGAAGATAACGCATTTGGCCTGCCCGGAACTTACAACGTCACAGGATCCAATCCGGCGGGTACAGGCCTGACAAATTATTTCTTTACTTTTGTTAGCGGGCAGCTGACAATTCACGGGATTCCGTCTGTCGCTTCTACTGTACCTTCTTCCCGCTGCGGGACCGGAACGGTAAGCCTCGGGGCTACGGCTTCTTCGGGGACGATCAACTGGTATGATGCAGCAAGCGGTGGAAACCTCGTGGGAAGCGGATCGAACTTCACGACTCCTTCCATTGCATCCACAACGGCTTATTATGCCGAAGCCAGTGACAATGGTTGTTCTTCTACCCGCCAAACGGTGCTTGCTACGGTAATCGGTAATACAAGACTCGTTGCGGCAGCTTGTGGCAGTACGCTGACGGCATTCAACGATAAGATTTACGCCAATAACATAAGCGGTGCTTCCGATTACCGCTTTGAAGTGACCCAGGGTGGCACAACGGTTGAAATTGACCGTACTGCCCGTTATTTCTACATCACCCAGGTGGCCGGTTACGATTATGATAAAACGTATACTGTTCGCGTGAAGGCTAAAGTAAACGGTTTCTGGGGTTGTTACGGGACTTCCTGCACGGTTTCGACCCCAGCCAGGCCGACAACAAGTATTTCTGCGGCATACTGCGGCATAAGCTTGCCAACGATTGATACGCGTATTTTTGCCTATTCGGTGTCTACGGCGACGGCTTACCGTTTCCGGGTGACCAACGGGGCATCCGTCCAAACGGTGGATAAAGCGACGAATGTATTCCGCCTGACAGACCTCGGGACTTACAATTTCGGAACGGCTTATACGGTCGACGTAGCCTACGAAGTGAACGGGGTGTTTGGCCAATACGGATCGTCCTGTGTGATTTCAACTCCGGCGATCCAGCCGGCTACCCAGGTCCAGGCGTCTCAATGCGGCGCAACCCTGGCAACAACAACCGCTGCGGACAAAATTTATGCGAATAGCATCCCAACTGCAACACGCTACCGTTTCGAAGTGAGTTACGGCGGCAACACGCAGGTGATTGAGCGCACGGTACGCTATTTCTTTATTACACAATACAGCGGCTGGCAGCATAACCGCAGGTATACGATCCGGGTTGCTACTGAAGTGAACGGAAACTGGGGGACTTACGGGCCGGCTTGCGATGTGACGACACCGGCGAGCGGGATGCAGCAGGATCATACGATTTACGAAGCAAACGGGAATTTACCTGAAAACATCAGCCTGGAAGCTTACCCGAACCCGAACAACGGGGATTTCACCCTCAGCTCGACGCACGCAGGAGAACTCAATATCATCAATGAATTGGGGCAATTGGTACAGCGGGTGGAGCTCACAAGCGAAAACAATTTCAAAACCCGGGTTGAAGGACTTGACAAAGGGCTTTACTTTGTCAGCGGAACACTGAACGGTGAATTGTTTACCGAAAAAATTATTGTTCGCTGATCGGTCAAAACATAATCTAAAAAGGTCTTCCTGGTTTTACAATCAGGGGGATTTTTTTTGCATTTTTTTTGGATTTGAAGTTAAAATTGGAAACTATTAAAGTAGTTTGTTTAATTTTTTATAGGTGTTTATACGTTTTTAGTAGGTGTAAATACGTGTTTTGTCGATTTTAAAAAGTAGAAATTTAGCACAGAAAACCGGATTTAAGTTGTTGATTGTTAGTTGTTTTTGATTATTTTTTATAGAAATTTCACTTTTTACTTGTTTTTTCCTTGGTTATAGATACATTTATCGGACACTAAAACACTATACAATTATGGATGAGTATCTTGGAATGATTAAGATCTTTATGGGGACCTACGCTCCCAAAGATTGGGCCTTATGCAATGGACAAATATTGCCTATCCGGTCCTTTACTGCATTGTTTTCTTTGCTGGGAACTACGTATGGCGGGGATGGGGTGACAACTTTTGCGCTTCCGAACCTGCAGGCGCAGGCACCGCTCGGCTTCGGCCAGGGGAACGGGCTGAGTTATTATTCGCTGGGACAAACGGGAGGAACACCGGGAGTTTCCTTGTCGCAGCTTGAAATGCCGGCACACAATCACGCATTTAATGTGAATGCGGCGAATGACGACACGATTGTCCCGGTAGCGCTTAATGCAATCGGCTCTCCTTGTCGTGGAAGCGGGAGAAGCGTAACCAAAACGAAAGCTTACATCAGTGGGGGAACAAACAACCAGCAGGTGATGCAGGGAGCGATTACCTATACGGGTAACGGTCAGCCGCATATGAACCTGCAGCCTTACCTGGGAGTGAATTACATCATTTGTACAAATGGGGTTTATCCTCCGCGCCCTTAAAACAGAAGTTTAACATTAAAAAGAAAATACGATGGACGAATATATGGGAATTGTAAAAATCTTTGGAGGCAATTTTGCGCCCCAGGGATGGATGTTTTGTGACGGGTCTTTGCTCGCGATTTCACAATACGATGCATTGTTTACGATCTTAGGAACAACCTATGGCGGGGATGGGGTCAATACCTTCGCTTTACCGGATTTAAGGAGCCGTATTCCACTCGGAGGAGGCCAGGGACCGGTACCCGGAACACAAACGATCGGTTTGGGTGAAATGCAGGGTGAAGAAATGCACACCCTGACCCAGGCTGAAATGCCGCAGCATAACCACGCAGCATTGGTCAGCAGCTCGAATTCTACCCAAGGGGCTGCAACAGCTGATTCCGTGATGTCGACACAAGGTGATGACACCGGTGTGTTTGTCGGCTCGCTCGGCTTTAACAATGTGGCGCCAACGATCGCCTTGAACCAGACAACAATTAGCGTTGTCGGAGGAAACCAGCCCCACGAAAACCGGCAGCCTTACCTGGCGGTAAATTATGTGATCTGCGTAGACGGGCTTTATCCGCCGCATCAATAAGATCAGAACAAATTCAAAGTATTAACGATAAAATATTGAAATCATGGATGAATACATGGCAATAGTTAAATTATTTGCAGGGAACTATGCCCCGAAAAACTGGGCTTTCTGTAATGGGCAGCTTTTACCGATCAGCCAGTACCAGGCCCTCTTCTCTTTGCTCGGTACTACCTATGGAGGTGACGGGGTTACTACCTTCGGCTTGCCGGACCTTCGAAACCGGGTTCCGATCGGTGTGGGTACATCGCAGAGTTTTTATGTACAATTAGGCGAAAAACAAGGTTCTCCAACGAACACCCTCAACCTGTCGCAAATGCCTGCGCATAACCACGCGGAAGCGGTGAGCAATCAGCCTGCTACAACCGACATCCCGACTGCCGGGGCGGTGATGGCTGCGCCGATTGACGACAAAGGAAAAGCAACGCTGGGCTATGGCAAGGTTGCCCCACAAGTGCCTTTACACTCGTCTACATTGAGCATGTCAGGAAACACGATGCCGCACAATAACGTTCAGCCTTCCCTGGGACTGAGTTTTATTATCTGTCTCAATGGTTTATACCCGCCGAGACCGTAAAACATAGTTTAAGAAAGAAAACGCCCCGGCCAGTCAGTCAGGGCGTTTTTTTATGATAACTACCCGGGCTTTTTAACTAAAATTTGTTGCTCTTATTTTGCAGTTTTCAAAGTTTTGGATACATTTGAACAAACACTTAAAACACTATGAATATGGATGATTACATTGGAATGATTAAAATTTTTGCGGGGCGCTATGCTCCCAAAAACTGGGCTTTTTGCGATGGGAGTTTGCTGCCCATTTCGCAAAACACACCCTTATTTTCGATTTTAGGAACACAGTACGGGGGCAATGGGACGACCCATTTTGCTTTGCCCAATCTCAGCAATAATGTCATTGTAGGCGCCGGTCAGGGAAATGGGCTGAGCAAGTACAATGTTGGGGACACTGGAGGTTTAAATTCGGTGCAACTGACCAGCGATCAAATCCCGGCTCATACGCACAGTTTGAATGTTAATTCGGGAGTCGCATCTGAAGTTACGATCTCAAACGGGGTTACAATTGCGCAGGGAATTGTGGGATCCGGCAGAAGTACTTCCGGGATAAACTGGTACAACCAGCTGACGGCAAATCTTAGCCTGGATCCCGGGGCAATTGTTTCCAGCGGCAGTGGCCCGCATGAAAACCGGCAAGCTTTCCTGGCGGTAAACTATATCATTTGTGTGGACGGCATCTTGCCTCCGCGTAATTAATTCATTTGAAAAAGAAAATACTATGGAAGAAATAATAGGAATTGTAAAGCCGTTTGGCGGGAATTTTGTACCGGCAGGCTGGCTCATGTGTGATGGAAGTTTACAGCAGAT
>CBINGV010000200.1:0-6994 GCA_966250255.1 uncultured Flavobacteriales bacterium
GGCGTCGAGGGCGACGGTGTTGGTATCGAGCTGATTGACGCACTCAGCGAGCAGCTCAACGGGAACTATGAGCTCAGCAAAGAACAGGGAACAAAATATCATTTTTATTTTGATAAATTAAATGCTTAATGTACTTTTGCTTTAATTAGCATCAAGCGCCCATTAATCAAGATCTATGACCTCATCCGAATTAATCCAGGAAGTTAGAAAAATTACACACAGCAATTTAGAAAACCTCAGGACGCGTTTTGCGCACTTGACCGATGAGCAATTAAGATGGCGCCCGATGGAAAGTTCCTGGAACATCCTCGAGATTTTTGCCCACCTCAACCAATATGCTACTTATTACCATAAAGCTTTCAAAAGCAAAATTTCCCGCACGAAATTCAGCGTACCGGTGGAAAATTTCCTGTCTTCCCCGCTGGGTCGTTCGGCCTGGAAATCCATGAAGCTCGGGAATGCCAATAATGTGAAACGCAAGTTCAAAGCTCCGAAAGGCTACAATCCGCGGCTTGATCCGGCACTCGTCAGCGGGAAGGATTTACAGCAACTGGAAAGTAATTTCGAAGAGTTGGATAAAATTATCGACGCTTCCGAAAAAGTGAACCTGCGCAAGGTCAAAATCGCCATTTCCATCAGTAAGATTATCCGCCTGCGTCTCGGCGACGCCCTGCTTTTTGTCGTGTATCACGATCAACGCCATATGCAGCAGGCAATGAATGTGCTGAGCCATCCGAATTTCCCGACCGCGAAGCAGCAACCTAGTTAAATAAGAACCCGTAATGCAATACGCTTTCTGTAAAGTGAGTATTTCACCTCTGCGTAAGGAAAATTCCGATCCTTCGGAAATGGTTTCCCAATTGCTGTTCGGTGAAATCGTTGAGTTAATGGAAAACCAGGGAAACTGGAGCCAGGTCCGCACTTTTTTTGACAATTACGAAGGCTGGGCGGATAGCCGTCACCTTGTTCCGCTCACCCACAAAGAAGTAAAACGCTGGCTCGACGGCATTCACATCATGCCCGAAATGTTGCGGGAGGTCGAAACCCCCTGGGGAAAGCAAACGCTATTGCGCGGGGCATTCCTGCCGCCGGAAACCGGCGAAACCTTCCGGATCGGGAACTATCAGTTCCGCTTTATTTCCACAGGTAAAATTCCCGCAGACTGGAAAAGCTTTGCGCTTGATTACCTCAATTCACCTTACCTCTGGGGAGGAAAATCGCCTTTTGGCATCGATTGTTCGGGTTTTAGCCAGGCCGTGCTTCGTTTCCAGGAAAAAAACATCCCGCGCGATGCCTATCAGCAATGTGACTTAGGCATGGAAGTACTTTTCGAAGACCGCCAGGAAGGTGACCTTGCTTTTTTCAATAACGATAAGGGAAAAATTACCCATGTGGGGATCTTACTCAATCAACAGGCCATCATCCACGCCAGCAGCTGGGTCCGGGTTGATGATTTACGAGCCGATGGGATTTACAAGGCCGGGACCGAAGAAAAAACGCATCATTTGTTTGCGATCAAACGGATTTAATTCATACGTTAATATGCTAATGAATTAATATGCTAATGTGCTAATAATATGTTAGCATGTTAGCACAAAAAGTATTAGCATGAACTAAGCTTTTATCCCGTTTACGTAATCCTCCAGGTACTTGAAATTTTCCCCGAGTTCGCCGTTTGCCGTCGTTTCGCTTGCACGCCCAATGATGTCATCCGGATCTTCGTTCAGCAAAGCAGGGAAAATTACGTTTACGAGATCGTTCCCAAAATCTTCCGATGCATCTTTCGGCAATTCACACGGCAGGTTATCCACCGCCATTACCAAAATCGCTTTCGGGTCACGGAAATCCGTTTCACGTTCCGTCTGCGGATCATAGCCGTAAAAGGGCGCGGCAATCGTCGACGGGCGCAGTGTACATGCCACCGGGCCATCTATATCACAGGAAATATCAGCCACCACCTTCAGGCGCGGATCGTGTTTCAGATCTTCGCGGGTCAGGATCAGCGGTGATTTGTTGGACCAGAAATGACAGGCAACATACATATCAGAGCTTTCTGCAAAGTCATTGAACACGGATTTGTACAATTCCGGCTGCGCATAGAACTCTTTTTTATCAAAACCGTTATCACTTTTACGGGCGTAGTAATCATCCGCTTCCAGGTGTGTGAAAACCGCTTCGTTGAAATCCTGGCTGAGGTATTCCTGCGGACTCACTTCCATAATCGGGAGCAAGTTCATTAATTCACGGGCGCCGTAGCCCACACGTCCGAAACCGGTCAGAACGATTTTTGTTGTTGGCGGCAAAACCACTTTTTGCAGCTCACGCTCGAGCTCAGCCCGGTTTTCACATTGATTTGCAGGCTTGAGATCATATAGATTATGCTTGATGCCAAAAGCGCGGAAACCGTTGTAGCAGCCTACAATGCCGGCATAACGCCCAAAACCGATGAGTCGTTTCCCCACCTTATTTTTAAGCACTTCGTAATCAATCATCTGGATTTTGTTAGCCAGGATGGCGCGCAGCAAGTCGCGGTTGTAAGGTTGTTTTTTTATAGTATGTGAAAAGAACAGGTATTTTTTGTTCGGGATGAGGTCCTCGATATTCACCTCTTTTACTCCAACAAGGATATCACAGCCTGACATATCTTCCTGAACAGTGATCCCTTCGGCCCGGTATTCTTCATCTTTGAAACAGCGGATCGGGCTTGTCTGAACAATTACGTCTACATGCGGAAATTTTTCTTTGACCAAAGCGCAAAGCTTCGGAGAAAGCGGCACCCTGAAATCAGGCGGAACTTTTCCTTCACGTATTACACCTATCGTTATTCTATTCATAATCAGTTTGTTCTATATAAAATTAAAATAATTATCTATAAACTCGCGCACACAGCCTTCACCTCCTTTTTTTGTCAGAATAAGATCCACCTGTTTTTTCACCTTGTTAACCGCATCTGCCGGACAAGCCGAAAAACCAATATGTTCCATAACCGGCAGGTCGTTGATGTCGTCGCCGATCATCGCCACCTGTTCCATGGTAATTTCCAGTTCGTTGCACCATTGCTGCAGGATCGTCAGCTTAGGCTCACGACCGATATAGCAGCGCTGGATTTCAAGAATTTCAGCCCGACGGCGGATCGCATCTCCCGAAAAACCGGAAGAAAGAATACCTACCGCAAAATTATTGACTGTGAGGTGACGGATCGCCATCCCATCCTTGGTGTTGAATTTTTTAATCTCGTCGCCTTTTTCCGTGTAATACATTCCTCCGTCCGTCATGACACCGTCCACATCCAGGATCAGCAACCTGATCTTGCCCAGTTTTTCTTTGAGAAATTCATTTTCAAAGAGCGGGCTGAACATCAGCGCCTGCATGTCGATTTGATATTCTTCGGCAATGGACTCGAGGTCGATCATGCTCAGCTCAAAAATGCTGTCAACGCCAAAATCCTGCATGAGCTCCAGGAAATCAAGCCCGTATCTGGCGCAAAGCCCTTTTATGTTTTGTTCCAGGAACATCATACAATCCGGTATCCTACACTTTGGGCAACCGGTCTGAGGCTTTCAAGCAAGGCTGCAAATTCATCGTGATTCAATTGCTGGGAGGCGTCGGATAAAGCTTTTTTAGGTGTCGGGTGCGCTTCGATGAGCAGGCCGTCAATCCCCATGGCCGTGCAGGCGCGCGCCAAATCGGCAACGCCATAGGCATAGCCCATCGCATGGCTCGGATCAAGGACGATCGGCAGGTTGGTGTGTTTTTTCAGCCAAGCTACACCACACAGGTCAAGTGTAAACCGCGTTCCTGTTTCAAAGGTTCGGATCCCGCGCTCACAAAGCACGACATTCGGATTTCCACCCGAAAGCACGAATTCAGCTGCCTGCACAAATTCCTGCAAAGTCGTCCCGAAACCGCGCTTGATCAGCACCGGTTTTTGGATTTTGGCGCAGGCCCGGAGGATTCCCTGGTCGTACATGGCTTTCGCCCCAACCTGGATCACGTCCGTGTATTCAATAATTTCATCAATATGGGACGCGTCACGGGCTTCGGTGATCACAAGCATACCAAATTCCTCGCGCATTTTTGCCAATAACTTCAATCCTTCGAGGCCCAGGCCCTGGAAACTGTAAGGGCTGGTTCTTGGCTTGTAGCAACCGCCGCGAAACATTTTCAGGCCCAAACCGGCCATAAAGGCAGCTGAGGTACGGATTTGCGCTTCGGATTCAACCGAACACGGCCCTCCGATCAGCACCGTATTTTTAGTATCGCCGCCGATCGCAAACGAACCGAAATCCACTTTGCGGGTACCTTTGATGTATTCGCGTGAAGCCAGCTGATTATCGTTTGGGAAAACCCAGGATTCGAGGGTGTAGTCCTTGAAATCCGCCGGGATTTCTTTCACGGCAGAGCCGGTAACCAGGGTATAATGTCCCGCTTCTTCGATACAAAACGCCTGGTTTTTGAGCGCCAGTTGTTCAAGCGTATCTTTCGACAGCGTTTTATTGAGGTGTAAAATCATAATTCTCCTTTAATCAGGTTTACAAAAGTAACAATTCCTACCGCTTTTCGGGTATTATTAACTACCGGTAAATAGGTAACAGGAAAAGTACTTTTTTTGATCAGCTGCAGCATCTCGTTGACCGTTTGGTTTTCGTTCACGGTTAAAGCTTTGGCGTTCAGCATGCCGGATAGATTGATCCGATCCAGCTGATCGATCTGGCGCAGTAAACCTTTGCGCACGTCGGCATTGGAAATGATCCCCGCAAAATTTGCTTCCCGGTCAAGCACAAGCGTAAAGCCAAGTTGTCCGTCTTCGATGGCCTTCAGGACACTGTAAAAATCCATCTGTTCGTGCGCTACAACCGGGCATTCTTCCAACGGGATCATAAAATCCCGGATATGAAAGTGCGATTCGACTTCCCGCTTGGTGAGGTTCATCATCGCGTGGCCGATACTCGCGGCATTAAACAGGTAAGAGCCCGAAACCGAAGAGCTGACCCCCATATTGCGCAAAATAAAAGAAACTTCACCGTTTACGCCGCCATCCACATGAATGGATTTGGAAGGATAACGCTTTTTGAAGTCGCGGATTTTCGAAAAATTGACTTTGTCGAACACACCGCCGCTTTGTCCCGGAATGGTGGCCATGATCAGGATAAAATCAAAATCAGGATATTCGTCAAATGCTGAAATATCTGTCGGTGTGATGATTGCCAGGCCTTTTTTGGCCGTAATTCCTTCCGGGAAAACGATTTTTTCCTGCAGGTTCTCATACTGGAAAGTCACATATTCCACCGGTGTTTCGAGCAGCAAATCGTAATATTTGGAAGGACGGTCCGTAATGATGTGCAAATCCACCGGGATATCGGTCCACTGGCGAATCTGGCGGATATCATCAAATACCGACAAATCGTCGTTGCAGTCCACATGCAGCAAATCCATGTGATGATCGGCCAGGTCGCCAATCACCTCTTTCAGGGACTTGTTCTTTTCACTGTATATCGATGCTGAAATCTTCATTCAACGTGCTCTGTTTCTGGTGCTAATGCATTTTATTTTTTATGCGCGCCTAAACCTTTTTCCTTGCCGGAATGGAATAGTGGGGAAAAAACAATACATTTAAGCTCAAATTCGTTCGCAAAGATAACATTTATAATGGACATAAAGCTTAAAAAAAGTGAAAAATACCTGGGTTCAAACGGACGTTTTAGTTTGCTTGACCTGAGCCTGCCGGAAGACTTCAACGGCGAGCTTCTTGTTTTTGCACACGGTTACATGGGCTACAAGGACTGGGGGGCCTGGAAACTGGTGGAAAGCTATTTTACCGGCAGGGGCTACGGCTTTTGTAAATTCAACTTTTCCCACAACGGTGGAAGCATCGAAAACCCCATTGATTTTAGTGACCTGGATGCCTTTGCCGAAAATAATTATTCCAAAGAGGCATTCGATTTACAGCAAGTGCTGGCTTATCTTGAAAAACAGCTCACGGAGCCGCCCCGGATTCATCTCATCGGGCACAGCCGCGGCGGGGGAATTGTGCTGCTCAACTCCCAGGATCCGCGCGTTTTTTCCGTGATCACCCTGGCTGCGATTTCGAGTATTGAAAAACGCTTTTCGGATCCGGTTATGTTACGCGATTGGAAAGAGAAAGGCATCCGTTATGTGACGAACCAGCGCACCAAACAAGCCATGCCGCATAATTACTCGCAGGTACTTGACTTTGAGACCAACCGGGAAAAGCTCTCCATTGAAAAAGCCTGCCGCGAACTGGAAAAACCGCTGCTGATCATCCATGGCGATGAGGACAGTTCGGTACCAATCGATGAAGGCCGGGATATTGCCCGCTGGACGGAGCGGGAACTGACAATCATCACGGGTGCCGATCATACCTTTGGTTCGGCCCAGCCCTGGCTTACGGATGAATTACCTCCGAAACTGGAAGAAGTCTGTGTGAAAATCCACGATTTCTTAACCGGTTTGTAAATATTTTATACTTTTAGGCCTCTTTAAAGATCAAAACATGAGCACTGACAAAACTGAAAAACTGAGCTTGATAACCGAACTGATCAAACTGGCGCGCGTCGACCAGGAAGTCCGCGAAATCGAATACCAGTTCCTGATGGCCATCGCCCTGCAACTCCAAATCACCCCGGAAGAATTCAAATCTTTGTTTGACGAATACATCGATTTCACGCCGCCACAAGGCGAGTTTGACCGCATTTTACAATTGCAGCGCCTGATCCTGCTCAGCAATGTCGACCTGCAAAACAGTGAAAAGGAAATTGCTTTCATCAAGGAAGTCGGTGTCAACATGGGACTCAACCCGATGGCAATCAACGAAGTCCTGCAGCGCATGCATGATTACGAAAACAAGATTATCCCGCCGGATAAATTAATCGAGATTTTTACGAGAAACTATAACTAGAAAGAAGACCGCGCAAGCAGCACCGCAGGTAATTAAAAATGGAGAATGGAAAATGAAGACATTGCATGATCATTT
>CBINGV010000201.1:0-6969 GCA_966250255.1 uncultured Flavobacteriales bacterium
GTACGGTTTCGGAGCTGCAATCGTAATTGTAGGTGCATTGTTTAAGATTCAGCACTGGCCAGGTGCGTCACTCATGCTTATCATCGGTTTGAGTACAGAAGCCTTGATCTTTATCTTTTCGTCTTTCGAGCCGATCCACGAAGATCCGAATTGGGAATTGGTATACCCGGAATTAGGACTTGGCCACAGCGATGATCTCGATCACGATGCAATTGCTTCCTCAAAAAGCAGCCGTCATGGTGGTGGTTCAGGTATTACTGACCAACTTGACAAAATGTTGGAAGAGGCGAAAATTGACGGTCAATTATTAGAAAGATTAGGTGATGGAATGAGAGCTTTGGGTGACAATGCTGCTCAATTGAAAGAAGTAAGCACTGCTGCTGCTGCAACAGACTCTTACGTTTCCAGCCTGCAAGCTGCATCAGACCGCGTTTCTGCTTTGTCAGAAGCTTATGAAAGAGCGTCCGTATCAATCTCCGGTATGACTTCAACTGCAGGTGAAGGCGAATCATTCGGTGAGCAAATGCAAAAAGTGTCTAAAAACCTCGCTGCATTGAACAACGTTTACGAACTGCAATTGAAAGGATCTTCTGCTCACCTTGAGGCTACGGAGAAATTCCAGTCCCAGGTAACTGAAATGATGCAAAACCTTTCTGATTCTGCAGAAGATACAAGACTTTACAAAGAAAATATGGCTATGTTGTCCCGTAACTTGACAGATTTGAACAATGTTTACGGTAACATGTTAAAAGCAATGACGATTTCTAGAGACTAATAAGCGCTTGATTGAATAATTAACAGTTATAAACCAGAAAAATTAATTAATCATGGCAGGAGGAAAAGAAACCCCTAGACAGAAGATGATCGGTATGATGTACCTCGTACTTACCGCTCTTCTTGCGCTTAACGTATCTAAAGCAATTCTGGACGCTTTCGTTGCAATTGAGGAGAACATTCAGATCTCTAATATCAACGAATACGGCCGCGGTGAAGAGAAAAAACTCGACCTGAAAGAAGTTGCTGAAGATAAGTCCGCACCGGATGTACAGAAAAAAGCAATCAAATTGATGGAAGTCGTGAAGAAAATTGACGACATGACAGCAAAACAAGTCAAATTAATTGATGATTTGAAGCTTGAAATTCTGACAACCTGTGGAGAAAATGTAACAGAAGTCGGTGAAGGAAAACTGATCGAGAAAAAGTATGACCCTAAAGATCCGCTCAGACCTACACGAATGAAGTTAATGCATGTTGAAGGTAAGGATAAATATGACGAGCCAATGCTTGTTATGGGTATCGCCGATGACATCAAGGAACCGAAAGGAAAAGGAAAAGAATTGTGGGATAGCTACATGAAGTACCGCAAGGAATTAACTGAATTGGTTGCAGCATCATCTTCAACTGACGAAAAAAAGTTTTCTTTCAAAGACCCGAACATCACGAAATTTAAAGAGGATGGTAAGGATTTGAACATCCAGTTGGATAAAGCAATGAAAAACGTTTCCCCGGATGACGCTGAAGCTTTGAAGAAAATCTATTCTTCTTTGACTAAGAATGAAAGAGGAGACATGCACGAAGGCGAAATCAAAGATGTACACTGGATTGGCCGTACTTTTGACCACTCTCCTTCCGTAGCTGCACTCGCGTCTTTGTCTTCTTTGCAAAAAGAGATTCTGACTGCACGTGCGGATGCTGTTTCCCTGATCCGTTCCCGTGTTGGTGGTGGTGAATACTCCTTCAACAAAATTATGCCTTTGGCTTACGGTCCGGATATCGCCAACAGCGGTGACGAGATTACCCTCGAAGTGTTGATGGCTGCTTACGATTCCGATAAGCAACCGATCGTTAAACCAAACCAGGGTACATTGAAAGAAACCAAAGATGGTAAGGGTTATGTTACCCTGAAAGCTTCCGGTAGCTCCGATATGGAACTGACAGGTTCCATTACGATCCTGAACAAATCCGGTGTCGCAAAAACAATGAATTATACCAAGACAATTAAGATCATGAAGCCGGAAGGAACTGTTTCCCTCCCTGAAATGCTCGTGTTGTACCGCGGTTATAAAAACGTTGTTGAAGGTGTTGCTTCCGGCTACCCGGAAACCAAATTGTCCGGTACGAACGTAACCCTGACTAAATCAGGCAAGCAGTACATCGGTACACCGGGTGGAGGTAAAACCGCTACCATTACCATTTCAGGTTACAACCCGGTATCCAAGAAAACAGTTAGCTTAGGTGCTTATACTTTCGACGTGAAACCGATGCCAGGTGCGAAAATCTTCTGGGGTCAGGCTGCCGACGGTGAAAAGGTAACCAGCAGAACTGCGAAAACATTGTATGCTAAATTTGACGAAGGTATTCCATTGAAAGCTTCCTTTAAAGTAACGAAGTGGATCATGAGTATCACAGGTGCACCGAAGCCGGTATCCGGTTCAGGCGACCAGTTGTCACAGGAAGCAATGATGTTCCTGAGCCAGGCGAAGCCGGGCATGATGGTGTCCTTCTCTTGTGTTTACTCCGGAACAGGAGCAAACAACAGAACTTCATCGTCAACATTTAAATTATAAAGTGAAAGGGCCGGGTTGCGTCGGTAGCCCGGCTTTACAAATAGTGTAGAGAAATTTGAGTTGAAAACGTTTGAAATAAGTGATCCGGTTATTTCTTACAAAAATTAAATTAAGTGAAATGAAAAAGTTAATTGTTAGTCTGTTGGTTTTTGCATCTGCAAGTCTTGCAAGTGCCCAAGGACCGGAAATTAATGGAGGGCCTATCAACGTTCCGTCTGAGAACATCATTGATGGGGTCTACATTAAAGAACATATTCCGACAAAACGCTTGATTCCTTATGAATTTGTAAGAGAAGCGGATGTAATCTGGAGCAAACGCGTTTGGCGTACAATCGATTTGCGCGAAAAAATTAACCACCCGCTTTATTACCCGTTTGATACTTACCAGAAGATCGACGAGAAAAATGAGGAATGGGTGCGTAACACCTCCCGCTGGAGTTTGTACACCGTGATGAAACATCATATCATGAACGGTGACCTGATCATGTTCTCCCCATACAACCCGTACGATTTATTCCAAAACGGTTCCATGGACGGTGATCAGTTCAAGTATCCTATCCGCCCGGGAGTTGGTAAAAACTACTTTACAGATTCCCTGTACCGCGACAAAGTAGACCAGTACATCTCCGTATTCGTTGAGGCGCGCCTCGTACCGGTTAAAGGTGCGAACGGTGAAGACTCCGTTTCTTATGACCCGATTACAGGGGATGAGATCCGCCCGGAGCCGGTAGAAGAAAAGATCTACGAAAAAATCCTGTCTAAAGACATCGTTGCTTACGAATTGAAAGAAGACTGGTTTTTTGATAAAGAGCGTTCCGTAATGGATGTTCGTATTCTGGGTATTTGCCCGGTGATTTACGAAAAAACCAAAGAAGGTGGTAAATACAGAGAGCTTTTCTGGCTTTACTTCCCGCACTGCCGTTTCGTATTCAACAACTATTTTACGTATAACACTAAAAATGACGCCCAGTGGATGAGTTTCGACGACCTCTTCTGGAAACGTACCTTCTCAAGCTATATTTTCCGCGAGAGTAACGTGTTTGAGCGTAAGATCGACTCGTACAAAAACGGGGTTGACGCTTTGCTGGAATCCAACAAGATTACCGAAGAAATCCGTAACATCGAACACGATGTTTGGCATTTCTAAGAAAATATCAACAAACAGGAAACCGTTCCCCACAAGGAGCGGTTTTTTGTTTTTCGGAGATCGCAAAAAACGCAAAGCATTTCCCGGCGATCTTTACCATAAGCTGTGCAAACTTTGCGTTCCAAAACAATTTGCGTAATTTTGCACCATGGTTAACTTAGAACAGGTGGGGATTTTCCTGCCACAGGGCTATTTATTTAAAGACATCGGTTTCCAGATCAACAAAGGAGATAAAATCGGTCTGGCAGGCAAAAACGGGGCCGGAAAATCCACTTTACTGAAACTGATTGCCGGCTGGGACAAGCCAAGCGAAGGAAAAATCCACAAACAAAAAGAAGTACAGGTTGGTTTCCTCACCCAGGATATCAAGATCGACGCCCATCAATCTGTTTTCGATTACCTGTTCTATTCGAATACGACACTCAACGAGCTTCGCAAACGCATTGACAACATTAACCACGAGCTGGTGAAACGCAAGGATTATGAAAGTCCCTCCTACCTTTCCCTACTGGATGAGCTGAATGAAAAAAACGATCTCTTCAGCTTTATGGAAGGTTTTCAGTGGGAAGAAAAGATCATGACCGTGCTAAGCGGGCTTGGCTTTGATGCCGAAGAGATCAATAAAAGCCTGAATTCCTTCTCCGGTGGCTGGAAAATGCGTGCCGAGCTTGCCAAAATCCTCGTGAACCAACCTGATGTGATCCTGCTGGACGAACCTACCAACCACCTCGACATTATTTCCATTGCCTGGCTGGAATCTTATTTACAGCGTTTTGAAGGAGCGGTGATCGTCATATCCCACGACCGCCTTTTCCTGGACAATGTGACCAAGCGTACCCTTGAGATCAGCATGGGCAAACTTATGGACTACCCTTACCCCTACTCGCTTTATAAAATAAAAAGGGAAGAGGAACTTGAGCGCCTGGAACAGGCAAAAAAACAACAGGACAAAGACATCAAACATACGCAAGAGCTGATCGACAAGTTCCGGGCGAAAAAAAACAAAGCCGCCTTTGCCCAATCGCTGATTAAAAAACTGGATAAGACGGAGCGCATTGAGATTGAAAAAAATGCGGTAGCACGGATGAAAATTGCCTTTCCGCTAAGCAATCAACCCGGGAAATGGGTTCTCGAACTTGATCGGGTAGGCAAAAAGTTTGGCGATAAAAGTATTTTCAGAGACATCAACATAACCGTAGGACGCGGAGAAAAAATCGCCCTCCTGGGGCCAAACGGTGTCGGAAAATCCACCTTGCTGCGACGCATCATGAACACGCTTGAGGGTGAAGGTAGAGTCGAATACGGACACAATGTTGTGATCACCTATTTTGCGCAGGACCAGGCCGAAAACCTCGATACCACAAAAAGCGTTTTCGATACCGTAGATGCGATTGCCGTAGGAGATGCCCGCAGGGACCTGCGCAGCATTCTCGGCGCCTTTCTTTTTGGCGGGGAAGACATCGACAAAAAAGTAGCAGTCCTGTCCGGTGGGGAACGCACCCGCCTTGCTCTCTGCCAGCTGCTCCTCAGCCCGAGCAATTTCCTGATCCTGGATGAACCAACCAACCACCTCGATATTCAAAGCAAGGAAGTCCTGAAACGCGCCCTGCAGCAATACGAAGGTACTTTCATTGTAGTTTCCCACGACCGGGAGTTCCTGGACGGGCTCACCAACCGCATTTGGGACATCCAGGACCAGACACTCAAAATTCATCATTACGGCGTAAAAGAATACCTTGAGATGAAGATGGGCACCACACCGGAAAAAACGGCGGATAGCCCCACAAAAACAAATCCTGCAAAGGAAATCAAAGCAGAGGAAGTAAGCGGTGAAAAACTGTCCTATGAGGCCACAAAAGAACTCAAACGAAAGAAAAACAGCCTGCAAAACAACATTAAAAAATTCGAAGATCAGATCAGCCAATATGAAAGCGAGCTGAAACAACTGGACGAAGCCCTGGTTGATGTCGACTATTCGGACAAGGAAAAGTCGGGCGGGCTCCTCAACAAATACGAAGAAACCAAAAGCAAACTGGATTTTACCATGCACTGCTGGGAGCAAGCCATGGAAGAACTGGAAAACATTGCCCATTAAAACAGGAAACATGAAATACAGCGGTCAACTTCACAAAATGCGCGTTACTCACCTCGACCCGATCCGTTATGAGCTGGAGCTCGGCGAAAACATTGCCATGAATGAGCTCATAGGGAAACAAATCCGCTTCAGTTTCAGGGATGAAATTTTCTGCATTTGCTGTGGCAAAAAAACCAGCAAATCCTTTAACCAGGGTTTTTGCTTTTCCTGCTTCCAATCTTCACCGGAATCTGCGGAATGCATTCTACGGCCGGAGCTTTGCCGTGCCCATCTCAACGAAGGCCGCGATATTGAATGGGAATTACTGCACCACAATCAGCCACATGTCGTTTACCTGGCTGCTTCGGATTGTGTCAAAGTCGGCGTCACCCGCCATACCCAAATGCCCACGCGCTGGATCGACCAGGGGGCCAGCTCGGCCATCATTCTTGCTGAAGTACCGAACCGCTACCAGGCCGGCTTACTGGAAGTTGAGCTGAAAAGTCATTTTACCGATAAAACCAACTGGCAAAAAATGCTCCGGAATGAAATCGATGAAAGCATCGACCTGGTGGAAGCCAAATGGTCACTCGAAGAAGTTCTTCCTTCCGATTTACTGCAATACTTTTCGGAAAACGATGACATTATCCGCTTTTCTTACCCAATGGAAACTTATCCGGCCAAAATCAACAGCCTTTCCTTTGACAAACAAAAAACCATTGAAGGCACCCTGACAGGAATCAAAGGACAGTACCTCGTCTTCGACGGAACACATGTACTTAACATCCGAAAACATACCGGATACAGCATTGAATTGGAGTTAATCGGCTGATAGTGAAAGCCCCGAACTTCAGAGATAAGATTGCAAGCACTTGTTATTTTTTTCCTCATTTTTCGATGAATGAATAATCCTTTTGAAAATTTATGGCAATTGGATGAACAAACGCGTGTTTATAAAAAACAAAAAATTTGCCTGAAGCCGAATCCTGTCGTTACTTTGTGATATGAAAAGTTTCGTCTTTATAACAGCAATTTTCATGGGGTTGGGTGTTCAATCGTGCCAGTCGGAATATTCCGAGCGCATGGCAAAAGCGATCGAACTGAAGAAAAAACATACGGAGATCCAGAACATTCTGAGTGAATCCAAAAATCCGGGCTTAAAGGCCGCTTTAAACGACATT
>CBINGV010000202.1:0-6966 GCA_966250255.1 uncultured Flavobacteriales bacterium
GTCAAAGATCTAATTATAGACTGGAGATGGTGAACAATATTTTGCAATGAAAATAACTTTGACAATATTTTAAAAAATGTTCTTGACTTCTATAAGAAAGAATTTAATAAAACGGACTTTATTGCCAAACTAATTTACAGGACAACTGAGCAAGGCGGCAGACAAACTCCAGCGAAAAGTGGTTATAGACCACAAGTAAAGTTTGACTTCACCGAAATGCAGACATCGGGACAGCAAACATTTATTGACAAAGAAGCAGTTTTTCCTGGCGACACGGTTGACGCAAAAATCAAAATACTATCACCTGACTACTTTGCGGGTTGCCTGACAGAAGGAATGGTGTTTGAATTTAGAGAAGGTGAAATAATTATCGGGACAGGTGAAATTAAATACATAGTAAATGACAAACTTGAAAAAGCCAGCCGGTAACACGGGTTTTGCGTTAGTGGGCGGACAGTGGTAAAAGAAACATTTGAGCAATTAATAAACGTTGGTGCTGGCAGACAGTTTTCGGTTTCAAAAGCCCACCAACGCAAAGCCCCAAAACGTTAGAGTACATTATGAAGTACAGAATAAATACAAAAATTAAACAATTTAAATATCTGGTATTTATTGCTCAATCAATATTTATTGGTAGTTTTTGCAATGGTCAAAATCATGCTTCTAACATTGCCTTTGAAGTAAATTATGGAGCATCAGAATGGTATTTTAATGATACACTTATCCAATATTTAATAAAAAATGATGGATACCAAAATTGGAAAGAAATAAAAATAATTGATCAAGTGTTTCCAAAATACGTGAATACAATAACTCTTAAGACTTCTGAAAGTAAAGTGCAAATCGTTGACTCGACAGGTAATCAAATTAATTCTATTTCAAAGAAAAAAATAAACAAACAACTAAATGAACTTATAATGCAAATTTGGCGTTCCGATTCAACGTATTTAAATTACAATTCGGAATCTGATCCCATGGAACAGTATCAATTGGATTCAATTTGGTATAAAAAGGAAATAATTGATATTTGGGATAAGTATCGACAATCTGAAAAAATTAATTTGGACAATGATCAAATTGAAATTGCCACAAAGGAGTTACTAAATTATAAAGCTCTTGAAAGAATTTTGCGCACACCAACTAATTGGAAAAAAAATGAAAGCATCATGGTTGACGTGCAAGTCATATACGAATTTGATACTTTACACATCCAAGCTACAAGTTATTTTTCCTATTCATTACCGTGGTATTATTTCAACAATCAAACATGGCTTTCAAATTCTAATATTTCCAAATCAGTAGGTAATATTTTGACCTTAACCAAACAAGAATCAGGAAACACAAATCGATTGTTGGGAGTAAATTTAGAGTGGTTGCTGATTGATGATATTTATAACACATATTTAAAAGAAAAATTAAACGTACTCTAACACTAGTTTGGCTACATGCCTCAGTCCTTTCTTCGAAATAAAGATTTAATGAGAGAAAATAATCTAACTTCGAAATTGAATTTAATTTAAAAAGTTCGGCGTAGCCAAGCCCCAAACCGTTATATCTGGTCCGACCTTTCTTGCACACGCTCCACCCCAAATTACCTTTCTGCCTAAGATAAAATCAAACCCACAAAAATTCAATGCAAAAAAAAAGTCCAAGCTTTGCTTGAACTTTCCGCGGAGAGAGAGGGATTACTACGTCATCGCGAAGGATACCGTTTCCTAAGTTTTGAAAAAACCTAATTTTTTGAGCAAATTCAGGCTTTTTTTTGAATCAAAACTCACTCATGCAAGCATAGCTCGCTTTGATCCAAAAAAAAATCCCGATGAAACTCATCGGGATTTCAAAACTTTTGCGGAGAGAGAGGGATTCGAACCCCCGGAACCTCGCGGTTCAACGGTTTTCAAGACCGCCGCAATCGACCACTCTGCCATCTCTCCGGGGGCAAAATTAGTAATAGTTTGGGATTCTGCAAGGAAAAGCCTTAAAAAAAGAGAAAATTATTATCGAAAAACGAGTTATTTCCTTAGGAGTTAGAAGTTTCTACGCCAATTAAAACTTCAAACTCATCAACTCCTAAGTTCGCAACTCAAAACTCACTCCACCTGGATCACCAGGCCTTTCAGGTATTCGCCTTCCGGGTGAAAAGCGCTGATCGGGTGATCGGCCGGCTGGTGCATCTGCTCGAGGATACGCACATTGCGCCCGCTTTCGATGGCAGCTGCCACGATCGTGTTATTGAACAGGAATTTATCCACCACCTGCGAGCAGGAGAAGGTAAAAATAATCCCGCCCGGCTTGATCTGGCGAATGGCGTGTGCATTCAGCCGTTTGTAACCCTGGATCGCCTGGTGGCGCTTGTCGCGGTGCTTGGCAAAGGCCGGCGGATCGAGCACAATGATGTCGTATTTCTCCGGCAGCTCCTTGATGAAATCCATCGTGTCGGCTACAATCGATTTGTTTTTTGAGTCGTAGCCATTGAGCTTTACGTTGGCATCCGTCAGCCCGATCGCTTTTTTGGAACTGTCAAGCGAATGCGTAAAAGTGGCCCCGCCCTGGATGGCCGACAGGCTGAAACCGCCGGAATAGCAAAAAGTATTGAGCACTTTTTTCCCGAGGGCGTAATGGCTGAGTAAAGCCCGGTTTTCGCGCTGATCAATGAAAAAGCCCGTTTTCTGGCCGTTTACCCAGTCGATTTCATATTTCACACCGTTTTCGAGGGCAATGTGCGGGGTTTCGCAGCTTCCGAAAATGTATTCGTTTTTCGTTTCCACCCGCTCCGGCAGGGTATCCGATGATTTGGAGTAGATTGCCGTCAGCTGGCTGCCGAGTGCATGCTGCAAAGCATTTGAAATGAGTTCCAATGATTGATACATGCCGATGCTGTGGCATTGGATCACGGCCACGCCGTTGTAAAAATCCACGATCAGGCCGGGCAGCTGGTCGCCTTCACCATGCACGAGGCGGAAAATGTTATTGTCCTTCCTGAGCAGGTTCAGTTTCATGCGCAAATCAACCGCTTTTTTCAGCTGCTCGTTGAAAAAATCCTGGTCGGCATCGCGCTCTTCAAAACTGAGGATCCGCACGGAAATTGTTGCCGGCTGAAAATGGCCCATGGCCAGGAAACGGCCTTTCGGGTCTTCCACGCGCACGGTTTCGCCTTCGCTGATTTGACTGGTATCCGAAGTGATCGCCCCGGAAAAAATCCACGGATGACGGCGCTCGATGGAATGGATTTTGGATTTGTGAATTCTGATGCTTTGCATAATCGCTGCAAAATTAAGCAGAATTCGGCCCGGAAATTTCTTTTCAGGAAAACAAAATCCAAAAAACAGGATTTTGATTCGCCGGAGCATAAGCACATTATTATTGAATCCGTATATTTGCATTTAAAAGTAAGAACGTGTACCGATCAGCTCTTTTATTCGTCTTTGGCCTCCTGCTGTTTTCCTGTACCAAAAAACGGCTGAAGGAAACGACGATTGATTTTCACCACCCGGTTGATCAGCAAGTCTATCACGAAGGCGATACTGTATTTATCGACGCGGACATTTCCTATAAAAAAGAAATCAAAAACATTGGTTTTTTCGTGGCGCTCGACGCCCAGGGGCCGGAGAGTGACTCGAATTTTTACAAGCGGACCATTCTTCCCATGCAAAACCCTTACGCCATTCACGAGTATTATGTCAGCGATTTCGATGCAGAAACCAAGGTTACCCTGAGTTACGGCAAACGCAATGTGAATAGCGGACAGATCTACGAAATCAAAACCCTCGAATTAACTTTTTTACCTTAAACCATGATTTTACACCTGCATTATTTCCTGCTCAACGATGATTTTTCACCCGAATACGCCGAGGCCAATCACCAGGGAAAAGAAAGCGAAAACAACCCGATGTTTGAATGGGAGGACGAGCTGGAAATTGCCGATGTGAAGCAGCTGGACATTCTCCGGAATGAAAACATCCGCCTCGAAGGTTACCTGCCCAACGAAGAGTTTTTCTCCGTGGACCTCACGAAAATGTTCGTGATCGACCTGGAAACAGCAAGCGGTGAAAAGGCGCGCCTGGGGGTTTCGGAAAGCATCCTCGAACGCTTCGAACGCAAGGACGGAAAGGATGAGGTGACGCTCAATATTTTCATCAAAGACTATGAACCGCATGGAAACCCGGTGCCGGGAATTTATGTGGCTTCCAAAGAATTCCCGAAAGAACTGGTGTTCTGATGCTCAGCCTCAAACATATTTCTTTTTCCCGGAAAAACCCCATCATTCAAGACCTCTCGTTCAGCCTGCGTGCCGGGAGCTTTTTGGGCATTGTTGGCCCGAGCGGCGCCGGGAAATCCACCTTATTAAAAATTATCGCGGCCCAGCTGGATGCCGATACCGGTGAAATTATCCTCGACGGCGAGCACATTGCCGGGCCGAAAGACCGCCTGATCCCCGGTCACCCGGAAATTCAGCTCGTGAACCAGGATTTTAACCTCGATATGTATCATACGGTTTACGAAAACCTCCTGCTGCGGATGAACCACCTGAAGCCTGAAATCCGCGAGGAATATATTGATGAACTGCTGGGATTGATGGAACTGGAGCAGCTGAAAAAGCAACAGGCGCATTTGCTTTCCGGCGGCGAACAGCAGCGGCTGGCCCTGGCGCGCGCGCTGGCCACCGAGCCCAAAGTCCTTCTGCTGGATGAGCCTTTTGCCCATTTGGATGCGCACATCAAACGCAAAATCTCCACCTACCTGCTCAACCTGCGACGTATTCGCAAAACGACCTTCATTATTGTTTCCCACGACGGACAGGAGATCCTGCACCTGGCCGACGAAATTGCCTGGTTCAAAGCGGGTACTTTTCAGCGCCGGTCGCTTCCGGGAGACTTTTACTTCGCACCGGCCTCCTACGAAGAAGGCCTGTTTTTCGGCGAGCTGAACCGCATCAAATCCGGCCGCAGGGAAATCCTGTTCCGCCCCGCGCAATACAGCCTGGAAGCAAACGACAAACACCAATTGCAGCTGAATGTGCAGTTCAAAAAAGAACTGTTCTTTGGCGCTTTCAGCCTCGGGCAATTCCGTTTCAAACAGCAAACACTTTTCCTCGCGGCAAAAGAAGGCATGGATTTTCCGGAAATAAAAACTATCTTTGTTACAGGACCGTATGGAAAATAAACGCTTGATACGCTATCTCTCGCTGAAGGAAATGTATGAGCTCCTGCGGGAAACCTTCATCTCCTTTTTCAAGGAAAAAACCTTCCTGCACAGCGCTGCCTTGTCTTACTATACCGTATTCACTCTCGTTCCGATCCTTTACCTCAGTATCGTCACCTTCGGCAAGGTCATCGGGCAGAAAACCATGGTGAAAATCATTTCGGAATTCCTCCAGGAAAACATCGGCATCCAGGACGTAAGCGGCATTATCGACTACCTGAACCAGATCAATTTCGAAAAAACAAATATTTATATGCAGGTCATCGGCGGAATTACCCTGCTCATTTCTTCTTCCGCACTTTTCACTTCGCTTCAATACAGCATCAATGAATTTTTTGATATCGAAAAGAAGTTCGAAAGCCGCCGGAAAATGATTTACGCCCACCTCGGCTCACGCCTGACTTCCATTATGCTGCTGGCTTTTTTCGGCCTGGTGGTGATCGTTACGTATTTCTTCCAAACCATCCTGATTTCTTTCGGAACCAAGCTGTTTTCCGACCTCAGCACGGTACAGTGGGCCTTTTTTGTTGTTGCCCAGCACAGCCTCGCCCTTTTCTCCAACATCCTGATTTTCTGGCTGATTTTCAAGTACCTGCACCACGCCCGCGTTCCCTGGAAAATGGCCCTGGCCGGCAGTATTTTCACCTCGGTTTTGCTTTATATCGGGCAATTGCTAATCAAGTATTACATCACACACTATTTCTTCGCGCGCGATACGGGGATTGCCGGGTCTATCCTGGTTATTCTCGTTTGGATGTATTACACCTCCCAGATTATTTTCCTGGGCGCCAAATTCATTGCTGTGTATGCCAACCGGACAGGTCGCCCTCTACAGATTGATTAATTTTTGATCAAAAATTTGCGCAGCTCAATTATTTTGATTAATTTTCCGTCAAAATTTACGTTATGCAAATCGGCAACAACCTCAAAACCTTACGCAAACACTTCGGCAATTCCCAGGAAGAAATGGCCGGATTGCTCGGATTAACCCGTTCATCTTACAGCGGTTATGAGAACCAGGTAGCAGAACCCGGGATTCAAACCCTGGTGCAGTTAAGCAATATTTACGGCATTTCGCTGGACATCATCCTGAAAAAAGACCTCACGTCCTACAGCGAAGCCGAATTGAACTCCCTGTTGCGCGAACCCGGCGACCTGAGCGGTTCCAACCTGCGTATCCTGACCAGCATCGTCAGCGAAGACAATGAGGAGCTGATCGAAATGATCCCCGAAAAAGCCAGGGCCGGTTATTCGCTCGGCTATTCCGATCCGGAATACCTGAAGATCCTCCCGACTTTCAGCCTGCCGTTTTTATCCAAAGATCGCAAATACCGCTCTTTCCCGATCAAAGGAGACAGTATGCCTCCGGTTTCCGAAGGTTCCTACGTCGTTGCGGAATATATCCAAAACTGGATGCTGATCAAAAATGAAACACCCTGCATTGTTGTCACGAAAGACGAAGGAATTGTGTTTAAAATTGTATACAATCACCTGACCGAAAACCAAACCCTGGTGCTCCATTCCACCAACCCGCTTTATGAGCCTTACGAAGTAAAAGCGCGTGACATCATTGAGATCTGGAAATTTGTGAATTACATTTCCCCCGACCTGCCCGAAATTAAGCTTGATGACCGGCAATTGTCCAGGTCTATTCAGCAATTGCGACAAGATCTCAATGAAATCAAATTATCGATAAAAAACAAATAATTAACGATGATTTGTTAATTATTAAACATTCAAGTAAAATATTCAATGAAAGTACTT
>CBINGV010000203.1:0-6952 GCA_966250255.1 uncultured Flavobacteriales bacterium
CGGTTAGCTTCGCTGCTACCTTCGGTGGTGGTCTTCAAAAGCTGCGCTTTATCCCAGCGCTAACGCTTGGTCTTCAAAAGCTGCGCTTTTTCTTACTTAAACTGGTGCATAAAATCCTGCATGCGACGCTGTGAAACCGGGATCTGTATATTACCCGTCAGGATCACGTTGCCGCCGCGCCCTTTCTGGACTTCGACGATATGGGCTTTATTCACGAGGTAAGAATGGTGCACCCGGAAAAAATGATTCTTGTCCAGGAGCTTTTCAAAATAGCCGATGTTTTTGGAAGAAATCAGTTTTTTGTCGGAAGTAAAGATCTCCGTATAAGAGCCATCCGATTTGAAATAGAGGATTTCGTTGATTTTCAGGCTGAAGAACGAGTTTTTATTCGGAATGATAATCGTTTCATTGCCCCGGTTGTTGTTTTTCTTTTTCAGCAGGCGCTCCACGGCGGTTTTCAGCTCGCTATCCTGGATCGGTTTGAGCAGGTAATGCGTAGCTTCCTGCTGGAAAGCATCAAGGGTGTACTGATCATAGGCCGTGGTGAAAATCACTTCGAAATGACGGTTTTCGACTTCCTGGAGCACCTGTAAACCTGTTCCTTCCTTGATCTGGATGTCGAGGAAAATAAAATCCACGCCATAGGGATTTTCGTTCAGGAATTTCACGGCTTCCGTTTTATTGTCGATGATCCGGACAATTTGTATTTCCGGGAAAAAGCGGGTCAGTTTGATTTTTAGTAATTCCTGGCCGGCCAGCTCGTCTTCAATGATAACGCAATTCATTGTTGTCGTTTAAAATTTTCAGGACAACTTTGGTTCCGTTTTCCTGGTTTTTGTGGATATTCAATGTTACAAAAATATGATACTTTTCCATGAGGTTGACAATTTTGTCCTCCACCAGCTTGATGCCGCTCGAAACGTGATTTTGGCGCGATTTGTTGATTTCCTGTGACTCCGGGTAACCGATGCCGTTGTCTTCCACCGTAACAATCGTGAAGTCGCCTTTTTTCTCAATATCAATACTCACTTTTCCGGGATGCGAAATGTGCGCGATGCCGTGTTTGATGGCATTTTCCACAAAAGGCTGGATAAGCATCGTCGGAATGTACTCTTCCTCAATGCCTTCATCAATCCGGATACGGTAAGTAAATGAATCGTTAAAACGCGTTTTTTCGATATCGAGGTAGAGGTTCAGCAATTCGGCTTCCTGGCGGATCGTAATAAAGGGCGCATCCGTATAATGCAGGAAACGCCGCATCAGCAGGGAGAAATCATCTACCAGTTTCTCAGCTTTCTGCTTGTTTTCAATCATCAGGAAATACTTGATGCTGTTGAGTGTATTGAAGATAAAATGCGGGTTCATGCGTGCCTGGATCGCTGCCAGCTTCAATTCGAGGATCTGATTGTTGATTTTGTTGTTCTCGTTCAGTTTGCGCTGGTAAATATCCATCCTGCTTTTGACAAGATACCCGCTCAGGATCACCAGGGCGCAGGCGATGAGCACATAAAACAGGAAAGTCTCGTAAAAATGCGGTTTCACTTCAAAAGCATACTGGATTTCGCGCGGATGTTCCTGGTTGAAGGCGTCCAGCGCACGGACAACGAGCTTGTATTTTCCCGGGGGAAGAAGCTTGAAGGAAATGATGTTGTTTTTCTGCAGTTGGTTCCAGGAATTTTCCGTTCCCGGTCCGATCAGCCTGTACTGGAAATAAACATTATTATTGATGTTCAGGTTCGGACAGGTAAACTCAAGCTGGATGCTGTATGTATTTGGCCCGAAAACGGTTTCTTTCAGCGAAGTCAGCGAATCATTGACCAGCAGGCGCGAAAAAAACGGGTTCAATCGGGTTTTCCTGAATTTGATCGGGTGGAGAATGGCAATTCCTTCGATTGTCGGAAAGTAAAAGCGATCGTTTAATTGAGCGTAATTATTTTGGAAACCGCCGTTAAATTCCGTATTGTAAATTCCGGATTCTTCCCCAAGGTAATAGGGGATGAGGTAATTTCTTTTTCCCTTGTAAAAATCATCCAGGTCGCTTTCACTACAAGCGTAAAGCCCAAGGTTTCCCGTAAAATAGAGCATGCCGTGGCGGTCTTTTGCTATGCAGAAAGCATCTTCCGGAAGCTTGCAGTTGCTCATGCGGTTAATGGACTTGAGCCGTCCCTGTGCATAACAATAAATTCCGCCGTTATAGGAACCGACCCAGATTTTGCCTTCCCGGTCTTCATAAAATGCCCGAACGGCTTTCCCGTAAAAACCGGCTTCATGGCCTATTTTCCGGATAAGTTTGCCGCCGGGGTCCAGCATATAAAATCCATTTTTTGTGCCAACGCAAATGTTCTTATTGCGCAATTCATAAAAACAGACTATCGGTTCATTTTTTAGAGCAGGCAAGGGCTTGAGGGATTGAAAGCTTTTGCCGCAGGAGACACCGGCCATGGTTCCGATCCAGATCGTTCCTTTCGAATCCCGGAAACAGGCGAGTACATTCAGATCCGGCAAGCTTTTGCGCGAATCGATCCTGGACAGGATTTGCTGGTTTTTCAGGAGGTAAATTCCTTCTCCCCAGGTTCCGGCAACAACGGTATCATTCAGCGACGCCAGGCTGGCAAATACGCATGGGTATTTGAAGTAGGTACTTGCCTTTGAGCTTTTGGGATCAATCCGGTAAATGGTCCCCGGGGCGCCGGGAACAAGTAATTTATTCCCTGAAACGACGATCGAGCTCAACGAACTCAGGTTAAATTCCCGGGGTTGATTGATGGTGGTACACAGCTTAAAATTAAGCCGCAATAAACCTTTTTGAGCGGTACCGATATACAGGCAGTTGTTACTTTCCGAAAAATAGATCGATTGAAAATCCTCGGAGGGAAATTTGTTCGTTTTGTTGTATAAAATGCCCTTTTTTCCCTTGCAGCGAATCAGGCCAATACTCGACACGATATAAAATTCGTTTTTTACCGGGATAAAGTCCATGCAATTGATCGTATTGCTCGGCGAGTAATAGATTTGCTCCAGCTTACCGGAAGCATGGAGCTTGTGTAGTGAATTAATAACCAGGACGTAAACTCCCTTTCCGGGGATGGATTTGATCGCTTTGATATTCAGTTCGGAAAGCTGTTTGATTTCCTTATTTTTCCGGTTGATCCGGAAAAGCCCTTTTTTGGTACCGACATAAAAATAGGGATATTCGTAATACAGGGCTTGTGGGTTAATCGTACCGGCCGAAGCGATTTTTTGAAAGTGAATTTGCTCCAGGCCGGAATACACAATATCGCCGTTGCGCATCACACCGAACAGCGTATCTTTTTTAAGAATGGTTTTGATGGTTTGGGCTACTTGTCTAAATTTAGGGGTGATTTCATAGAAATTTCCGCCAAACTGCAAACCGTAAAGCCGCCGGTATTTTTTGACATAAATATAATCTGTGAACGTCACATTTTTATGTTCCTGCCCACTGATGAATTCGGAGAATTTTTCACCATCGAATTGGGCCATTCCGTTGGCTGTTGATAAAACCAGGCGCCCGTCATGGTGCTGGTAAATACTGGAAACCTGGTTTTGAGGCAAGCCGTGTTTGCTCGAAAATTGGGTAATTGTGAAAGGCAAATCGGCGTCCTTGCTTTCATAAATAAACTGCCCGTTGTTTTGTCCGCTCAGGGAACAAGACAAAAAAAGCAGTATGCAGGTGATATGAAAGCGTAACAGATTCAAGTGTTTAAAAGAAACAAAACTAGAGAAAAAAATGCTTTTCGGGTTTAAAATCAATTTTCTTTTCCAAATCTTTTTACCCAGGTACCTATTTTTTTAAAAAGAAAGGCTAAATCGTTAAAAAAGAAGAAAAACGACGCACTTATTGTTAAAAATACGCATTTATGAACTCATTCGGGAAGGTAGCGGATAAATAAATAAGTTTGCGCTTAATATCGCTTCAAACACTAACATCCGTACTGCTGCTAACCCTGCTGAACACATGTACTATTTTATATGATGAAAAGATTGCTCCTTTCATTGGCGCTGGCTTTATGCATAGCTAATGCCTTCACTCAAACAACAGGTATGATCCTTGAACCGGCCGCCGGTTCTATTCTTGACCCGAATGGCGACGGTTATGTTTCGTCAACGACTGCCGGTTTCCTGGGGAACGATAAAACCAACAGTGAGATTTTATACAAAACGCTCATTCCGGCGGGTATTGAACCGAATTCCGATATCCGGAACGGCCCCAACTGTGGTTTTTCGGATTATGTAGAGTCTGTTTCCGGAGGGATTGACCCGGCCTTACATTTCAGTGACGGAACGCATTGGCTGTTTCGTTTAAGAATGGCCGGCTTGGCCCCGAATGCCAAATCCTATTCGATCATGATCGACCTGGACGGTTTATTTGGGCCGAGCGCTCCGAACTATACAGCGGATAACCCGGGCTTTGACCTGGAAATTGTGTTGGCGAGCAAGTTTGAAGTGAGCATGTACGACCACCTGAACGGGAGCTGCGGATCCAATAAGTTTGCGAGTTACCCGATTACCAGGCTGCAAAAATCCATTGCCGGCTCGACGGTTTGTACCAGTACCAACTACTTCCTGGATTTTTATGTGGACTGGGCTGATATTACGGCACAGTTTCCGGGTATTACGGAAGCTTCCACCATGCGTTACGCCATTGTCGATAACATGGCGGCCAACAAATCAACAATCTGTAACCCTGCTTCTGCGTCCGATATCGGTGGAGTAGATGACAGCGCTTGCGGAAGCTTGTCTTCCTGTTTTACCGAAGTAATTGAAAATCAACCGGCTTGTGCGCCAAATGCGGTGACAACCTGTGTATATTCCAATTGTCCTACCATTAATGGTGTGCCCTTGGCGATCGGGGCCACATCAGTGAGCCTTACAACCACTGAAACCACCGGTACACTCCGTGTTTATGTCAATGGAACCCTGCGGGGAAGTGCTGCTGTTGCCGGCGCAGGAACGTATCCGGTTACGATCAGCGGCTCACTGGCCGCAAGTGACGTGGTAACGGCGACAGCCCAGGCTACAGGTGAGGTGGAATCCGGTACAAATTGTAACAATGTCCAGATCGCCGGTGCCAGTTGCACCAGTCCGGTAACCAGTGTCAACGTATGTAACGCAAATAAGGCTTTTACCGGTGTTACGACTGCTGTGGGCGCAACGATCCGCTTATACAATAGTGCGGGTGTATTGCAAACCCCTACCAGCGGGACGGTCTGGAATGCGGGAACATCCACCATTACCTCAACTTCTGTTCCTTCTGCGCTCACACCAACCACGGACAATTTCCTGTGGCGTTGTGTCGGTGCCGGTGCAACAACGAGTTGTACAGCCGGTGGTGGTCCGTGTCTTGCTGACGGAAACTATTATGTAACCGCTCAGCTTTCCGGGCAATGTGAATCCCAGCCTTTCTGGTTTTGCATCGGCCTTACGGGATCGACAGCAACTCCAAGCATTTCCACAACGATTACAACAGCTACCACTTCAGTTAGCGGGACAGTAGCTTCTCCTGAAAATATTGCCGGCGTTTTAGTTATTTTATATAAAAACGGTTTTGAAGCCGGAAGAGCAACTACTACTGCCGGTGGAGCATGGACAATTAACTCCTTGTCTTTTGCTGCCTGTGACGAGGTAAAAGCCCAGGCAATTAAAACGGCTGCAACCGCTAAATGTCCATCTGCATTTTCAACAACGCAAACGATTTCCGGGGGTACTTCTACGGCTCCTGTCGTTACAGGAACTTATTGTGCACCTGTAACAGGAATTACTTCTGTTTCCGGTACTTCAGCTGAAGCCGACGGAACAGTGATCCAGGTTTATGAAAACGGGGTTGCGGAAGGAAGTGCAACAACCGTTACCGGTGGCGTGTGGGAAGCTTCAACAGGAATCAGTATTGCAGCCGGAAGTACGATCACGGCCCGTGCAACGAATTCCGGTTCCTGTGAATCACAAAGTGTGGCTTCTGCAGGTGTTGTAGTCGGAACAATGAATACCAATGTTACGACAATTACCCAAAGCCCCTTAATTGAAACAGACCTGGTTATTTCCGGTGCCGGTACCAACGGTGATGTGGTTACTCTATACATTGATGGTTATCCCTTATACCGTGATTTTGCAGAAACTTCCGCTGCAACGACAACAGTGGCCGGTGGGGTATGGTCGATTACCCTGATTGACCAGACACTTTATACCGGGGGGTCGGTTACAGTGAAATCGAGTAATGGTTCGCGCTGTAACAGTGTTGAGCAGGACCCGACTCCGGTAGTTTGTAGTCCTCCGGCAACTTCTTTGACCGTTAATCCGGACAATGTATCTATTTGTACGGGAACCGCCGCTACAAATATACAGGTAGTTAATTCGCAATCCGGTGTTATTTACCAACTCTTTAATAATACACTGGGAGCAAATACGGGAACATCCAGGCTGGGGACAGGCGGAACGCTAACGCTTTCAACCTCCAATTTGTCAGCTGATGCCACGATCGCGGTAAAGGCCATCAAATCCCCGTTCAACGGGACTTGTAACCAGACTCTCACAGAAACAGTTGCTGTAACGGTTTTGACTGCACCGACTATTGCTTTGGGAACAACTTCCAATCCGACGACCTGTTCCGGGACAGATGGGAGCATCCAGATTACTGGGTTATTCAACTCAACAACTTATACCGTAAATTATACCCGTAATGGTTCTGCAACGAGCGGTACGTTTACATCTAACGGAAGCGGTCAGTTAACCATAACGGGGTTAAATGCCGGGAGCTATACAAATATCAGCGCAACATTTGACGGCTGTACGACCGCAAATACACTGGCCGGCCCGGTCACTTTAACAGACCCAACGGCCCCAAGCGCACCGACAGTAGGAGCGATCACCCAGCCGACCTGTGCCACCCCAACAGGAAGCGTAGCTTTGAGCGGTCTTCCGGCAGGCAACTGGACGA
>CBINGV010000204.1:0-6943 GCA_966250255.1 uncultured Flavobacteriales bacterium
TTCGGATTTGAATCTATTGAAATTTTCCTCAAAGAAAGCTGAAATAAAATCGTGAAGTTCATGCGACATGTGGGAGCGACTTTCCAGGTAAAAATGCGTAAAAAAAGTAAGCTCGTTGATTTGTTCCCAGCTGTTTCCGTAATTCCTGAACAAGCTGATGATATTTTTGTCCGGTGTTTCGCTATCAATTACTTTCAACAAGGATAGGATCGAGTCGGGTTGTTTGAGCTGATTCTTTTCGAGGTAATCCAGGTAGTTGTTGTGTTTGTAAAGCTCTTTTCCCAGGTCATCGGGAATGCTGCTTTCGCTGCTGAAAAAACTCAGATCGGGAGCAATGTATCTTTTCAATGCCGAGGAATCACTTTTACAGAGCGCATAAAACGAACGGAAGGCGATCAGCTGACTGTCGGACAAATCAATGAATTTCTGGATGAACGGATTGACCACCGGGATGCTATCCAATTTGTGATTTTCCTGGTCGGATAAAATGTCTGCAAAGTGTTTGTAATAAAAGACAAAACATTTTCGCATAAATTCCAAATCATATTTGCTGCCGGTAATGCAGTATTTTCCCTGGTGGTAAGGCAGCAGTTTTAAACCGCTTAGTTTTTCCAAACGACCCAGTTCGGCATAATAAAACCGGCTGTCCCTGACACTGTAAATAATTTCTGATTGATCGCTTGCCGACCAGATGTAAAAAACATTTTTCAGGTAATTTAATTCCTTTTTAAAATCGCCGGGTGCTGTTTTTTTGACCGGTCTTTTGACCCGGTAAACCTCGTAATCCAACTCAATCTGGCGCAAATCTTCCCGGTAAAAAAAGACAAATTCAGGATCAAATTTCAAATAGGCGATGTTGCTGTCCAGGAAATTGGCAGCGCTTTTTTGATCACAGGTGTTAAAATCGATAAAATGTCCTTCCCGGAAAACCAGGCAATATGCGTTGAAAATGCTTTTCGATAATTCCGAAAAATTGCTGAGCCGCCTGGAATGATAATAAGGTACGGGAAATCGATGCTCCGTTTGGTCAAAATAAGTGATCAATCCATACAACGCGTTTTGATTTCCCTGTTTCAATTGTTTTTCCAGCGAATCGAGCTGGCGAAATTTGGCTCGTGTCAACTCGTGATTTTGTGCACAAAGCGCTCCGGAGAACATCAAAAAGAAGAGAAAACATTTGCCCGGCATATAAGTACAACGCGTGAAGATCGAAAGGTTAAAGATAAACACAAAAGTTCCGGAAAACAAAAAGCCCCCGTTTTGAACGGGGGCTTTTTTTAGTGTATCGTTTCTGCTTACTCGCGGATAATGCCGAGGGCAGAGAATTTACGGTTGTCTTTTACATCGGCCAGCTTCATGAAAGCCGCTTTGATGGTTCCCTGCTGTTGTGCACGGGCGTTGGCGAGCAATTGATCGCGCTCAACGTTGTAGTTTGCAGTAGAAGGCGCTTTGATCGTTTTGGTGATCTGGATCACGTAAACACCTTGCTCTCCTTTCATCGGGATGGTTTTTTGACCGTCTTTGATTGCGGAGAAGAGGTGACCCACGATTTCCGGTTCATAACCAGCGCCCGGGATTTGCGGGTTGGCAAAAGTAACTTCACCGCTTGCAACGGTTGAGTTCACTTTGCGGGCGAGGGCTTCGAGTGATTTTTCGTTGATCATCATGTTCGTAAAGCGTTTCGCTTTTTGCTCTTTCATCACTTCGTAACGCATTCTTTCCTCTACGTCTTCATAGTTCGGAACGCCTTTTTCGCGGATGGAAGAAACGATCGCGATGATGTACTTGTTCTGGTCTTTGATCGGTGCGGAGCACAAATCGCCCACCTCAGCTTCTTCAGCATACGCCAGTTTCAGGATTTTGTCAGCAGCAAAACTCGTCTGGAAGCCCTGAACTTTTGGTTTCTCGTCCAGGATGCGAACCGGGCGGGAGAAGTAACCGTTTTTCTGGGCCAGGGAGTCAAAAAGGGCAATTTTTTCCTTAATGGTTTTCTGGCGGGAAACCTTGGAATCAATCGAATAGAGAAGGTTGTGCACCTTGTCGTTGATTTCCACTTCCGTTTCCGGGCTAGGAGTGAGGCTCTTGTCCACTACGGAAAGAACCGGGATTTTAGCATCTTTTTTACCGAGGATTTCGATGATGTGGAAACCGAAGTCGGTTTTTACAACACCGATTTGTCCTACTTTTCCGTTAGCAACGAATTTGGAGAATTCAGGCACAAACTCGTCGTAAGCGAAGTCTTCGTATTTACCGCCTTTTTGCTGGGATCCCGGATCCTGGCTGAATTTGGTTACGTATTCTTCGAAATTGTCTTTGTTGATGAGGCCCACGAGGCTGTCTGCCGTTCTTTTCACTTTTTTCACAGCAATGGTGTCCGCTTTGTTAGCCTGCAGGAGGATGTGACGTGCGGTGAGGAGCTGTGTATTGAAACGTTCGATTTTCGCCAGGTAGATTTTACCCTGGAAATTGTAAGGTCCGACAATTTGTCCAATTGCAGCGGTTTTAAATACAGTATCCATGTATTGCGGGTAAGTCATGCCTTGCTTAGCGTTCGGGTCAGTTTCGGAACGGTAAGGCAGGAAAGCCTTCATGTTCTTTTTGTTCGGATCCTCGGAGTTCGCGATTGCAAACAAACTGTCATTTTTCGCTTCGGCAAAGCCTTTTTTGAGCTTGTCCATCATCTTGTTAAACTTGGTCGAGTCTGCTTTGTTCGGCTGGATGAGGATGTCGAAGTATTTTACGTCACGACCGGCAGTCGCTTCGTATTCTTTTTCGTTTTTGTGCTCTTCGTAGAATTTGCGGACCATGTCGTCCGTCACTTTAATCTCGTCATCCGGGATTTCGCTGTAACGTTTGAACACGTAAGAAATGTTTTTCACTTCTTTTTGCGCCTTGTATTCTTCTTTTGCTTCCAGCTTGGTAACGTAAGCGCCCTGGCTCAGTACCTGGAAGTATTTATCGTTTTTGCGGCTTTCGCGCAATTGCTTTTTGTTTTGCTCCCATTGTTGGGAAACGTTCGGATCGGAAGAGTTTTCCATTTCTTCGATCCGCTTTTCGAGCAAGCGCGGGTTAAACTGGCCCGTGAGGGAGTCTACAAACGTTTGTGCCAAATCCGGCATTACCGTAAAGCCATCCTGGCCATATAAAAAAGCGTCGAGCTCCTTATCGCTGCAGTCAATCCCGAGTGCGTCGAATTCTTTTTGTAAAATGACGCTTTCCACGTAGCTGTTCCAGGCTTTGTCTTCTGACATTTCCTGGTCTTTGTCAGTGTATTCGCGCTGGGACTGGTAAGCTTGCTGAGCATCCATATTGCGGCTGGCTTCGGCCAGTTCGTTGTACTTGGCAATATCTGCTTCTTCGCCATAAATTGTGCCGATACCATAGGCAGCAGTGCTTCTTCCGAACATGGAATCCCACCCGGACATAATGAATGCGAGCATGGCAAGCCCCACAATAATTAATAATAAACCTGATCTGTCTCTTATTTTTCCAATTAATGCCATTTTTACATTTTTATTTTAAGGCTGCGAATATAATCACATAGAATGAATTCTCAAAGAAATTCTTTTTGAATTGACCAAAAAAAAGCAAAATAGATGTTAAAATACTTTTCCTTTATTACCGTGGTAGTTATCTTTGCAGCATGGAAATCGGAAAAGCAATCCAGTCTAAGTTTATCAGTCCGCAGCAAAAAGCGATCGTGAACATTCGTTACACGTCCAATTGGATGGCCCAGCGGCAAAATACTTTCATGGTGAAATATGACCTCAGTATGGCGCAGTTTAACATCCTGCGGATCCTGCGGGGTGCAAACGATTTTTTGAGCGTGAATACCGTGAAGGAGCGCATGGTGGAAAAATCACCGAACACGACGCGCCTGATGGACAAGCTGATTGAAAAAGAGCTGATTGAGCGGGTCCGCTGCGAGGAAGACCGCCGCGTGGTGTACGTGAAAATCGCCGAAAAAGGCCTGGAGCTTTTGCAACGCATTGATGATGATTGCAGTGCCGATTCCCTTTTTACAACAGCTTTATCTGATGCAGAGGCCGAACAACTGAGTGTTTTACTGGATAAATTACGCGGTTGAACATGTTACGGAAAATTACCTTTTTATTCCTCCTTTGCAGCGGCTTTGCTTTTCAGTTAAGCGCCCAAAACCAGAAAATCGGGATCCTGATCGCTACGGTAAGCGATTCCCTGTCTAAAAATCCCCTGGATTACGCCTCCATCCGTTTGTTTTCGGTCAAAGATTCTTCGGTAAAAGCCGGGGTATATTCCGATACGAAAGGAAAAATCAAACTCGATGAAATCCCGCTGGGTACCTATTACATCAAGGTCAGTTTCGCGGGTTATGTGACCAAAACCATTTCGAACATCAGTTTTACGGCCGAAAAACCGAACCGCGACCTGGGCATGATCGGCCTGGTGTCGGACAGTGTGCAGAGTCTTGGGCAGGTAAACGTCGTGGGAAAACAGGAGTCCATCCTGAACAACATCGATAAAAAAGTATATAACGTGGGCGACGATATTGCTGTACGCGGCGGAACGGCCACGGATATCCTTAACAATGTTCCTTCCATTGAAATCGACCAGGAGGGTAAAATCTCCCTGCGCGGTGACGGCAACGTGACCATCCTGATTGATGGCCGACCAAGCTCCCTGGCGGGCGGGAATGGGAAAAGCTTCCTCGAATCCCTGCCGGCAAACTCCATTGAGCGCATTGAAATTGTGACCAACCCATCGGCGAAATACGACCCGGACGGAACTTCTGGGATTATCAATATTGTATTGAAAAAGAATAAGTTGAAAGGGATCAACGGGAACGTGGCTTTAAGCGCAGGAACCGGGAATGCCTACAACGGTTCGGCGGGGCTCAGTCTCCGCAATGCCAAGCTCAACGTTTACGGGACTTATTCCTATCGTTATTACGAAGGCCTGCGTGATTACCAGAGTTTGCTGCGCCGTACGCTTTCGAATGACACCTTTGAGCTGAAGCAGAACCGGACGGGGACTGACCTGATGATCAATCACACGGCACGCGTCGGCTCGGATTTTTACCTCAACGACCGGAATACACTGGGCGTTTCCTTTACGGCGAACCTCGGTGAGCGTGAGCGCACGGGGGATCTGACGAACCTGCAATACAGCGGCGACGAAGCCCTGGAGCGTAACTGGCGCCGGACTTCTTCGGATCCGAACAGCAGCCGGAGCATGGATTTCAACCTCAATTACAAGATTGATTTCAAAAAAGAAAGAGGCAGCCTGCTCTTCGATGCCAACCATTCCATCGGGGAAGAGGCCAATACCGGGCATTACGAAGAAGATTACGTCAGCTACCTCGGTGTTGACGACCCAACGGCGGATCTTTTGCAGCAACTCGATAACCTCGACCAGTTCAATGTGAGCACCTTCCAGGCCGACCTGATCCGGAACCTGCCGAAATCCATGAAGCTCGAGGCCGGTGCCAAAGCCATCCTGCGCAATTCGCATGTGGATACCTATTCCGAAACCTTCAACCACAGCAGCGGGCAGTATGAGGAAGATACCGTAGCGAATTTTCAATACGAATACATCGAGCAGATTTTTTCCGCTTACGGGAACTTTGCCCAGCAGATCAAAAAGTTCAAATACCAGGGCGGTTTGCGCTTCGAACACGCCTTGCAGGCTCCGAACCTGATCAGCGACAGCCTTTCGTTCCGTAATAAATACCTGAATGTCTTTCCTTCGGCCTTTGTCAAATACGAGCTTAAAAAAGGAGAGCTCAGCCTGAGCTACAGCCGCCGGATCAACCGTCCGACTGCCGACAACCTGAACCCTTTCACGAGCTATGCGGACCCGTACAACCTGCGGATGGGCAACCCGGCACTGCGACCGGAATACATCAATTCTTTTGATTTTGGCTACAGCCTGAATAAAAAGAAGGTCAACGTAACAATCAGCGCATTTTACCGCCGCACCAACAGCGTTATTTCCCGCGTGAAAACGTTTTATGAAAATGGCGCTTCTGCGGTTACCTTTGCAAACATCGACAACAGTGAGAGTTTCGGGCCGGAAATCATTTTCATTTACAAGCCTTTTACCTGGATGAAAAACGTAATTTCCGCCAACGGAAACAGCATCAAGTATACGGACGACACGCCGGGATCAAACTGGAATAACAGCGGGTTTTTCTGGAGCATGAAATATGCCGGTACGATCGATTTCTGGAAGAAAACAGCCGTTTTTCAAATCAACGCCCGCTACAACTCGCCGATGATTACGGCGCAGGGCCGGGTGATGCCGCGGGCTTCGGTTGACTTATCGACAGATAAAACGTTTAAGGAAGGAAAATGGTCTGTCGGCTTACGCTTAACAGACGTGTTCAACACCCAGGAATTCCGTTTCGAAGTAGACCAGCCGGGCTCCTACCAGGAAGCGCGCTTCAAGCAGAATACCCGGCGTTTGTATCTCAACCTGAGCTATAAGTTCGGTAAATACGAGCTCAAAAAACCGAAAAACAGCGGCAGCGAAGGAGGAGGAATGGACTTTTAATGAGTTGCTGAGTTTGTGAGTTTGTGAGTTTCGGAGTTTCGGAGTTAATTAGTTGGTAGTACCACTTCCTCCCTTGAGAAGAAAAAGCTTAGCTTTTAAAGACTAAGCGTTAGCGCCAGGAGGATTGAGGTGGGTGATTAGCTTTGGCGATGATCTTGAAACGTTCATCTCATCCCAATATTAAATAATTATTAAATCCGCTTCTTCCTCTTTTTTCACCCGTCAGGCTTTTTTACATTTGTAAAGGCATGAATTATGCCCCGGCTCCAAAGCTTGTGACTTATGAAAAATGAAAATTACCTCAAGGACTTACTCGAACGGTATCGTTTGGAGAAAATCGCGCTGAAGGATGAACGCCTGGTAGAGATCAGGCGGATTGTAAGAAGCTGGGCCGGGACCCGGATGAACAAAA
>CBINGV010000205.1:0-6828 GCA_966250255.1 uncultured Flavobacteriales bacterium
ATACGCTATTTAGCGGATATTGAATGAAGAATGGAAAATGGAGAATTATGAATGAAAATTTTCAACACCAACCCTTCGCGAACTTTGCGAAAACTCAATTTACTTTGCGTCCCAATTACTCAAAAATAAGCTCGGATATACTGCTTTCGTTAAAGTATTTTTCGGCGACTTCCTGTAATTCTTTAACCGTCAGCTTATCAATGCCCGCATAGATTTCCTGGATGGAATCGATCTGGTTAAACAGGAGCAGGCTTTTGCCCAGGCCAAGCATGATGCCCGAATTGCTGTCCAGGGAGAGCGCCAGGTGGCCCTTGAGCTGGGTTTTGGCATTGCGTAGCTGGTTTTCGTTCAGCGTTTTTTCACGCAGTAAACGCAGCTCTTTGTAGATCAATCGGATTGTTTTTTCAAGGTATTTCTGATCCGTCCCGAAATAAATCGACCAATAGCCGGTATCAGCAAATGGGGCATAATTCGCTTCGATGTTGTAGGAATAACCGTATTTCTCGCGAACGGAAAGGATCAGGCGCGAATTGAGGGCAGGTCCCCCCAGCACATTGATCAGCAAAGTCATTGCGCGGCGCTGCTCTTCATTGTAACTCGGCGCCAATCCGCCAATGATACCGTGCACCTGCACATTGGCTTCCCTGGAACGGATCTTAAAGGGCTCATAACCGGTAAACGTACGCGGCGCCTGCATGGGCGCTTTGTGTTTCAACTGGCCGAAATCTTTTTCCAGGATCCGGATCAGTTTCGGGCCCGGCACATCGCCTACAAAGGAGATCACCATGTTTTCCGTAAAGAAAAAACGCCCGATGTAGCGTAGTAAATCTTCCTGGGTGAAGGCGCTGACCGATTCTTTTGTTCCAAGAATGTTGGTTCCCAGCGGGTGGCCCTTGAAGAGATGGGCTTCGAAATCGTCAAAAATCTTTTCTCCCGGCGAATCGAGGTAGGAATTGATTTCATCGAGGATGATTTCCTTCTCTTTTTCGATTTCTTTCGGCGGGAAATTGGAATTCAGGATGATATCCGACAGTAGCTCGGAACTCCGCTGGATGTATTCTTTGGTAAACGAAGCGTAAACACAGATTTCTTCTTTGGTGGTGTAGGCATTCAGCTCCCCGCCGACGGAATCCAGCCGCGATAAAATGTGCAGGCTGCGCCGTTTTTTGGTCCCTTTGAAAATGCAGTGTTCCAGGAAATGGGCCAGGCCTTCTTCCTTTTCTCCTTCGTAGCGTGAACCCGCCAGGATCGTCACCCCCAAATGGGCTACCTGTGCCGGAGCATGCATGTACACCAGGCGGATGCCGTTGGAAAGGGTAAATATGGAAGGCTCTAATTCGTACATCCTAAGGGTTCAGGCGATGGATATTCCATGAGCCGCTTTTCTCTTGTTGGTAAATAATACGGTCGTGCAAGCGGGAAGGCCTTCCCTGCCAGAATTCAAAATAAAGCGGCAAAAGCATGTATCCTCCCCAATGTGGAGGCCGGGGGACTTCACCCGGGAATTCCTGCGCTAATTTTTCGAGGCGATGCTCGAGTTCCGGGCGGTTTTCGAGTGCTTCACTCTGCTCCGAAGCCCAGGCGCCAAGCTGGCTCCCGCGCGGGCGGGTCGCAAAGTAGGCATCACTTATTTCTGCGGGTACTTTTTCAATCAGGCCTTCAATCCGGATTTGCCGTTCGAGCGCCGGCCAGAAAAACAGCAGGGCGGCCTGTTTGTTTTCCGCCAGCTCTTTGCCTTTCCGGCTCTGGTAATTGGTGTAAAATACAAAACCCTGTTCATTCAGTTCCTTGAGGTATAAAATCCGTGAGCTGGGCTTTCCTGATGCATCTGCTGTTGCTAAAGTCATTGCATTGGCCTCACACACCCCTTTTTCGAAAGCCTGCTTATACCAATCGTGGAAAAAGGCAAAGGGATCCGCGGGAACATGATCGGAAATCCGTCCCTTATCGAAATTGTGATGATCATTACGGATCTGCTCAAGGAATTCTTCCATGGTGATTTTTTAAACCGGAATGGATATGGATGAATGCCGGAGACGTAATTTATTACGCTTCTGCATCATCTGTATATTCATCTTCAATGTCGCTGTCAATCTCTTCCTCCACCAACTCTTCTTCATCGTCAATGTCGGAGCCTGGGGCCGAAAATACAGGTTTGCCCGTGATCGAAACCGGGCCTTCGTCCATCATTTCCATGGGTTTGCGGGAAATTTCACGATCCAGGTTTTCGCTGAACGGGAAAATGTCCACAATCGGGGAAATGATAATCGATGGGATCTGGAAATCCACCATCAGGGTCGACAGGCTTTCCTGCAAACGGTCAAAAGCTTCTTTTACGGAGCGGGCGTTTACGAGGAAATTCTGGGAAATTTTCTTTTGTTTTTCGCTGTCGGCATCCTGGGACTCGTAAGTGATTTTACACTTGTACCAGATGTCGCTGTCTTCATAATAGAAAATATCATGAAAATCGGTCCGGGCGATATTCGTCACCACAAATTCACCGCGGATGACGGAACCCAATTCTTCATAAATGCGGGCTTCAGCATCCGTGAAGGTCATTGCCGCCAGCAGGTAAGGCTCGGAAACGCGCTTAAAAGTACCGTTTTCCAACTGTTTTGTATATTTTACTTTTACTGTAAACCAAGAGTTCATTGTACGTATTTTTAGACCTGCAAAGGTAATGAAAAGTCAGTCGGAATACGGGATTGTTGAAAACTTCTTTGTATGAGTTATTGAGTTAGGAGTTTCAAAGTTAGTAGTTATTCACTCATAACTACTAACTCCGTAACTCTCTAACTTATTTCTTCATTTCCTCAATCCGCTTCGCGCGCTGCATCGGGTTTTCGCCGTTTCCTTTCTTTTGCTGGAACAGCTGGTAACGCGTTGGCTGGGGCGATTGCGGCCAGGCATTGTTGTCCACGTCACAATCGGCTGTTTCGAGGAAAGGATCGATCTGGAAATTTTTCACTTCTTTGTCGTAAATCATCACCTTGGAAACGTTCACTTCTTCTTTGCGCCAGATTTCGGCGGGAACATAAGTCACCTGCGAGCTTCCGTCGGTAAAATTAGCTTGGATGATCACCGGTGAAACCAAACCACCTTTGTTGGTGAATTTCAGCTCATAAAAATGTTTATTGGCATTCAGCAGGGCTTTTTCCTCTTCGGAAAGGTCCATCAGCGTTGCTTTATACTGCATTTTATCGAGCGTATCCGCCTTGTATTTATCACGTTTTGCATAAAAGTCGTCAATCAGCGGGTCGCGCTCATTGACCGTTTGTGTGATCATTGTTTTGTTACGGATATCACCGATGAACTGGGCTTTTTCCTTTTCTTCCAAACGCTTGATTTCTTTTTCAACAGCCGGGTCCTGCGTGTTCAGCTGGAAATGGTTCACCTCATCGAGGGAAATATCCACGTAATCCGTTGAGAAGAACCAACCGCGCCAGAACCAGTCGAGGTCAACCGCCGAAGCATCTTCCATCGTGCGGAACAGGTCAGCCGGGGTCGGGTGCTTGAATTTCCAGCGCTCGCAGTACATTTTGAAGGCGTAGTCAAACAATTCGCGGCCCATGATCGTTTCGCGCAGGATATTCAAGGCCGTAGCCGGTTTTCCGTAGGCATTATTCCCGAACTGGTAAATGGATTCGGAATTGGTCATGATCGGTGAGATGAATTTTTTGTCGCCGCGCATGTAATCCGTAATGTATGGCGCCGGGCCGCGACGCGAAGGATAGCCCCGCTCCCACTCCTGCTCGGTGAGGTATTGCACAAAAGTATTGAGGCCTTCGTCCATCCACGACCACTGGCGTTCGTCGGAGTTGATGATCATCGGGAAAAAGTTGTGGCCCACTTCGTGGATAATCACACCCCACATGCCGTATTTGGTTTCTTCGGAATAGGTCCCGTCTTTTTCCGGGCGCCCCCCATTGAAACAGATCATCGGGTATTCCATGCCGATCCGGTTGGTATGCACGGAAATCGCTACCGGGTACGGGTAATCGATCGTATATTTGGAATAAGTCTTTACCGTATGCGCCACCAACTTGGTGGAGTAACGGTCCCAAAGCGGGTTTCCTTCTTTCGGGTAGTAAGACATGGCGAGTACTGTTTTTCCGCCCACTTTAACGCCCATAGCATCCCACATGAATTTGCGGGAAGAGGCAAAGGCAAAGTCGCGCACGTTGGTCGCCTTGAATTTCCAGGTTTTGGTCTTGCTGCTGCCTTCCTTTTCGTTGGCTTCAGCCTCTTTCTGGGTAACAATCTGTACCGGTTCGGTCGCCGTATATGCCGATTTAAACCGGCTGCGCTGCTCGGCAGTCATCACATCGCCGGCATTTTGCAATTCACCGGTAGCGCCTACAATGTGATCATCCGGAACGGTGATGCTCACTTCATAATCGCCGAAAGGCAGCGTAAATTCTCCTGCCCCGAGGAACTGTTTGTTCTGCCAGCCTTCCACGTCGTTGTAAACACACATGCGCGGGAAAAACTGAGCAATGGTATACAGGTAATTCTTATCTTCTTCAAAATACTCCAGGCCGGAGCGGCCGCCCACTTTCGCGCGGTCGTTGATGTTATACCACCACTTGACCTTGAAGGAAATGCTTTGCTTCGAAGCCAGCGGCTTTTCCAGGTTGATGCGCATCATCGTTTTATTGATGAAATATTGCAAATTCTGGTCGTTGGAGGATTTGACGGATTCGATCTTGAAACCACCGTCAAAATTGAAAAACTTGCGTTTCACATCACCGATGCTGCGAAAATCTTCCATTTTTTCCACTTCAATCAGTTTCGAGTCGGAATTTTCGGCATAAATGTTCTGATCGAGCTGCAGCCACAAAAATTCGAGGTTGTCCGGTGAGTTATTGGTATACGTGATCACTTCTTCCCCCCGGATTTGCTGTTTGCTATCGTCCAGCGTAATGGAAATTTTATAATCCGCTTTTTGCTGGTAATAAGCATATCCCGGTCCACCGGAAGCATTGCGGTATGCATTGGGTGTCGGGATTTCCCATTCCAGCTGTGCAAATTTACTTTGCGCCAGCCCAAAACCGGCTCCGAACAAACAGATAGAAAGTGTAATTAGTGTTTTCATGTAGTTTATTTTCATCGTTTTTGCTTTTCTTGCTATTCCCCTTTGATTTCAAGGCTTCTTCGCCGGCTGTCCTGCAGGAAAACCGCCGTTTGTTTGACACCATCGAGAATAAAGGTAATTTTGTTCTGTTGTTCCGGGAATTCGTTCATTAAGCTGGAGAACTCAACATCAATGGTACTTCCGGGAATAAAATTTTCACTTTTAAAATAAAATTCGATCAGGCCGTTGCGCGTCAGGAAAAAGTCCAGCCCTTCGAGTTGCAGCTCTTTCCCATCCTGGAAACATTTGAAGCCCTGAAAAATTTCCTGCCCGATCGCTGCAAGCGTTTCCGGCTTATGGTCCAGTTTATCAAATTTGACGGAAATAATTTTCTTTTTCAGCAGCACATCTTCCAGGTCGTGGGCCGAAAAGATCAGCGTTCCCTGCAATTGCTCGTCCATGCGGTTATATTCCACTTCCGCAAAAGCAAAATAATACTGGTGTGCATAGCTTGTGAGGCCAAAAAACAAAAACAAGGCGATAAAACCGATTTTGTACATGGAGCAAAAATAATAAGAGAAATGAAACTACCGACAAAAAATAGATGAACGGTTGAATTAATGTGCCAATACTTTAAATATGCTAATGTGTAAATACTTTATATCCTATTTTAGCACATTACCCAATTAGCATATTAACACATTGAACTAATTAGCACATTAACTAATTAGCACATTAAAAAGAAGGTTTCCGAAATTTAAAGCGCATTCCCACCGTGCCGTTGAGCTGCAGGAATTCGAACTTTTGACTGGCCCGGTCGCTTTTGAATTCCGTGGTGCGGATGTCGGGCATATCGATGAAGCCGAATTTAGCCTCACAATTGAAAAAGAAATACTTGAAAAACTCGAAATTTGCTCCCAACACGCCCGATAAGCCAAAGCCAGCAAGGTGAAACTCGTCGTAACGTTTGTAGTTCATTAAAGTCGTATTGGTGCGCGGCACCAGAACCCCCATCCCGAGACCTCCGAAATAGGAAAAGGTCAGTTTTTTACGTTCCAGAAAGTTTTCGTGACGACGTACCTCGATGTTTTCGTAATTCAACCCGTCCGTATGCTCAAATAAAAGGAAATCCGGTTTTACCTGGAAATCGGTGTTGCGGTAAGAACCGTCGTACTCCGTCCCGGAATTATGAATTTCACCCGTCATTTTCACAAACTGGTTATTGACCATCACGTATTTCATGTGATCGGCGCCAAAGGAAATGCTGTATTTATCGTTGAAAAAATATCCGATCCTCAGGTTGTACTGCGGAATTGTAATGTTTTTCAGCCGGAAATACGTATTCAGGTTAAAGGCAGACTGGCGGTCTTTTGCCACAACGTCCTTTAATTCAAACGCATAATGCTCCCCGGTAAAAGTGATGTCTGATTTGGTATAAAAACCCCGGTTGTACCCCCAGTACACAAAAAAGCTTCCCTTCTTGCCTTCGGCCTTGTTTGGTCCCGGGTCCTGCGAAAAAACCAGGAAAGGAACAACAATCAACGCCAGGGAAGCCGCAAATCTAAGCCCCATATTTACGCAATGTTTGTTGCAAAAATAAGATTAAATTTTGTAACACTAAAGTCCGGTAAGATTTATAGAAGCAGGAAAATGAAAAATTAATCCCAATTAGCACATTATCGTGTTAAACTGATAGCGCATTATTTTCGTAACGCAAAGTTCGGGAAGTTTCCGCAGAGTCCGCAAAGTTTAAG
>CBINGV010000206.1:0-6708 GCA_966250255.1 uncultured Flavobacteriales bacterium
TCATGACGAATTTCTCATTTGCAACTTTTACCTGATCAAAAGTTGCGCAAAAATCAAGAACCCTTTTCACATAAAGATTCCTTTAATCAAACAGAGCAATCGGATTTTCAATTAATGGCTGATAATTATTTTGGACACCACCTTATCTTCATGTGTTTTGAGGGCCACAAAATAAGTTCCGGCCGGCAATTGCGATACATCGATTTTATAATTCAGCTCACCTGCCGGCTTGTCCGCATTCTCCACTCGCTTGACTTCCCTGCCGCTTTGATCCGTTACGATTAGTAAAACACGGGTGTGCACGCCCAGCCTGACCTGTATATCCAATACATCAGACGCCGGGTTCGGTGAGCAAGTCATGGAAACATAGTGTTTTTCCGCATAGATTTCCTTCAGGCCGATCTGCGGTACATGACCGTATTTCCAAATGCCGGTACCGCTGGCGAACATCAGGGAATCGTTCATCCGGAAAAGGCGGTTCATATTGGGACAAACTTCGTACATGAAATCCCAGGTAAGCCCGCCGTCAAAAGATTCGAAAGAATATTCGTAATCGCCCCCGGCCCAGCCATGCAGGGAATCGATGAAACCAACTCCTTCGACATTATAGTTGACGGTCGAAAGCGTATGCGGGGTCCAGGTCATCCCGCCATCCGCCGATTTCAATATTTTTGGCGTAACGGTAGGGCTGAAATCTTCGATCGAAGCGAAATAGATGGAATCGGTCAGCTGCTGGATCTTCCAGCAATACTCGTTATTTGTTTCGCTTTGGAATTTGTATTCCCAGCTTTGGCCGCCATCAGTTGTATATAAAATAACGGACTTGCGCAGGGGATTAATGCCTCTTCCGGTCACAAAACCTGTATCCGGACTTATAAAATGCATATCAATGAGTGAACTGGCATAGCCGCTCATGTCAATATAACTCCAGCTGTCGCCCCCATCGGTGCTTTTGACGATGTAGGCGCTATCGTTATACCAGTTGCCGCAACCATAAATTGTGCTGGCATCCGGCGCGGCCAAACCGCAAATCCCTTCTTTGGCACGCGGATGAAGCAAAGGCGTCAGGTCCGTCCAGCTCACCCCCCCATCGAGCGTACGACGCAGGATGTTTGTTGTTGCCGACTCCTGGGGAAAACCACCCACAAAGCCTTTTTCCGGGCTTACAAACTCGACGGAACGGCAATAAACGGCTGTATCCCGGGCTATTTGATACCAATTGTCTCCGCCGTTGATGCTTTTTACGATGCGGCCATCGCCACACACCGCATAACCGACCCAGCCGTTCACCATAAAAATATCATCAACCCGGTTTTCAAAGGTCGGAGAAGCACAAACCCGCCACTCTTGTGACCAGGATGAAAAATAGCATAAGCATGCCAGGAGAAGTAAGGTTCTTTTCATAATTTGCAGTTTAACTTTGAAAGCAAATATATCCAAATCCTTTTACGATGAATTCCTTTAAACCTGAAACGGGGGTTTTATGTAGTGAAGTGTGTTGCCGGAGACGCGAAGGGTCGCGTATTCCCGGTTTCCCGCGGAGGGCGCGGATAGCACGAATTTTTCTGGAACGCAATGGACGCTAAGTTTGACGCAAAGTTTGCAAAGGCTCACAGATAGTGTAAGTTGCGGTGTTGTTGTCCCGCGGACCGGCCTGACGACAGTCAGGGCAGACATGGCGCAAAGGCCGCTAAGTTTGATGCAAAGTTTGCAAAGATTCACAGAGAGTGTATGTTGTAGTGTTATGGTCCCGCAGATTACCCGGATAACACGGATTCTTTTGGAACGCTGAGAACGTAAGGCTTGACGCAAAGTTGACAAAAGGCCGCGCAAAGGGAAGACCGGGCTTTTATCCACCTCTTTGATCTCCTTTTTAATACTCTTACTATACTTATGCTATACTCTTACCATACTCTCAGCATCTTATATTTATGGGATAAGGGTTGCCCTGCTTACTTTTTGTTTACCCTAAAAAACGCCAAAAATTGTTGCTTTTTTCAATTTGTTTTTTTACATTTGTGAGAAACAAGTCCACTAATCATGAAAAAAAGAACCTTACTACTGCTTTCGGTCTTGCTTGTGTTCAACAAGCTCAGCTTCAGTCAAAATTTAATTACGAACGGTGATTTTAACTGCACTGCGAGCGGTACAGGCTTCGTGATTGATGCCTTCACGTCCAACCTGGTGCCGAACTGGTACAAGCTAGCTGCTACGCCGGACATCCATTTGAGCCTGGGAGAAACAAGCGCTGTTTTGCCGCATTGCGCCCGCCTGCAATCTTCTACTACAAGCTCGGAAGCTATCGCGCAGGATTTGGCGATCCCGCTTATTGCCGGCCGGCAGTATTACCTGAGTTTCCTGGCGCGTCCTACTCCAACGACAGCTGTGGATAACCGGATCCAGGTTCAATTTACGAACGGCGGCACAGCGGAAACCGTGATATTGAACAATTATGCGACAAGCGTCAATACTTACCAGCAGGTGGAGCTGTGCTTTACAGCCAATGCTAACTGGAGCACGATCGTTTTCCGGAACCTGCTCAGCAGCAACAATACGGTGAATAGTAGCCTGCTGGTGGACAAGGTGGAGCTTTACGCCCTGGATATCCAGGCGACTGTGAGCAATACGCTGATCTGCTTGGGCCAGGACATTACACTGAGCGATCCAAGCCCGCTTGTGCCGGGCACCCAATATCTCTGGCAGGATTTAAGCACAAATACCACAGTTAGCAATACGGCCAGTGTAAGCTTGGTACCCACAACCGGTAGCCATACCTACCGCCTGACCAAAACCTTTGGTAATAGTACCTGCAGCCTGCAGGAAGAGGTCAGCGTAACTATCAACCCCACACCGGTCGTGAATGCTTCGATTTCGCCGGCTACGCTCTGTGTGGGCGACCCGGCGGTGATTACGGTTAACCCTGGAAGCAATGCAACAAGCTATACGTATTCCAGTCCCGGCTCGCCGAATGTATTATTTAGTGGTTCTGTTAGCGTAAATCCAACAACGGCCGGGACGCTTGTTTATACTGTCACGGGATATAAGGGCAGCTGTACGGCCAGTGTTCCGCTGCCACTGAACGTATCGCCCTGCCTGTGTACAGGAGGCTATGAAATCGGGTCGAACGGGGTCCTGAACGCCGGTAATTACGGTTCACCGGTTTATATGATCAACAATGATGTGACGCTAAACGGCGATGTGACCTTCAGCAATTGTGAAATCCGCCTGGCGCCGGGCGTGGAAATTGTGGTGCCGAACGGCAAGCAGTTTAACATCATCAGCTCGGCCCACCTGTATGCCTGCAACAGCATGTGGGATGGCATCCGGGTAGAAGCCGGCGGCAAGATCAAAATTTCGGGGCAGAGCCCTACCGGCAAGCCCGCGCTGATCGAGGACGCCCGCACAGCCATCGGCTTCCAGGGCGGCGGCACGCTGAACACCATGCTGAATGTGCAGCATACGGTTTTTAACCGCAATAACGTGGGGATTGCGATCAGCGATTATGTGCCGGATGTGAACAATTACAACATCAGTATTCAGAACACGGTATTTACCTGCCGGGCGATGCCTGCAAGCGTTTATGGCTCCTGGCCTTCCCTGAGCGGTTTTACGCTTACGGCCTTTAAAGCGGCGACACTGAACACCAATGCCACCTTGCTCGACGACCAGTTTATCCCGCAAACAAGCTATCCTTTTGCGAACCTGAAGGCGCCGATGAGCAGCCTGAAGAGCGCTATCGGGATCAACCTCGTTTTGGTGGGCCTCTCACTGGCAGAGGACACACCGAATCCCTCTTACCGGACGGTGACGCTGGGCAGTTCGGGCAGCAACCTCTTCAATGTTTATGACCAGCAAGGTGCAGGTATCCAGGCGGCCCGTTCGAATGTGAACGTGCTGAACTCCAAATTCCAGAATGCGGTAATTGACAGCAACCCGGCCCTGCCGGCCACAGCCAAAGGACACGGCATTTTCGTGCAGACTTCGAAAGGGGCGAAAAACAAGGTAAGCGTGCAGCTGAGCGAGTTTACGAATTGCCATTATGCGCTGGACGTGAACAATTATTTCGACATCGAAGTGCTGGACAATACGGTGAAAAGCACGCAAAGCACGGCGGATTATTCCTTGAACTCGAATATGGTGCATCCCGGCCTGAACGGCATCTGGCTCAAAACGAACCAGTACCGTGCGGTGAAGGTGAACAACAACAACCTGTACAACATCGACAAGGGTATTATTTTCAGCTCGGGTTTCGGGGCCTACCTGCTGGGGCCGGCGCTGAACCTGAATTACAAATACTCGGGGCAGGTGGACATTACGAACAATATGCTGCGCTCCAATTATGCGGGCTACTCCACGGCTACGACTTACCTCAAGGAGGCGATTATCGTGGATAATGTGGCGCCGCTGGCACCCGGCTCCGCCTCCTCGATGCTGGCAGGCAGCACGGTGAACGCTTCTAAAAACCACATTTACGATGCCTACCGCGGCATCCTGGCCAGGAACTGGAACGCCAAAAAGGTGCTGATCGAAAAAAACAGCCCCGTGACACTCAAAGAAGAGCTGCCGGCTGGCTTTGCACAGCTGCAGTTCGGGATCTCGAATGAGAACAACTCGGGCCTCAGCTCGGCCATCAATATCATTTCGGAAAACAAGGTGTATGGCTTTGTGAACGACAACAACAGCCGGCAGACCGCCATCCTGTCTTCGGGCTCCTCGAACCAGCGGGTGAGCTGCAACCAGACCTTTAATGCCTACCATGGCATCAAATTCGACCACACGAACCTCATCACGCTGTTCATGATCAACAGCATGAGCGATCACTACTACGCTTTCGCGCTGGACGAGGGCGGTATCATCGGCCCGCAGTATACGACCTATACTTTCCTGAACGACCCCACCACCCGCTACCAGCCTTTTGACAACAAGTGGCTGGGGAATAGTACGTATAAAACGGCTACACTAAATTTTTCATCAGCAGCAAGTTCTATTTTTTACGTTCGAGATTCTCAGCAGTATCCTGAGTATAATCCCATTGGAAGTTCTTTTACAGATGCTTCAGGTATTCCTGGCATAACAGATTATTATTACACTAGTTCCAATACCGGCAACCTGCGCTACTCCAGTACGGAGCCGCCCATTGCGCCTCTGCTGAGCTGCAACCCGGGCACTTTCCTGCACATCGACCCGCAGCCGCTTAACGAGGGGCAGCTGCGCCAGCTGGAAAAAATTGCCCGCGACGAAGTCCCCTATGAGCTCTACCCGGACGAACATAGCGCCATCAACGGGCAGCGCCTGTACCGGCTGCTGGACGAAAACCCCGAGCTGCGAGCCAACTCTTTGGATTTGCAAACGTTTTATGAAAACAGCCAGGCGGGCAATCGCCGCAAGCTCCGGGTTGCCGAACAGCTCCTGGCCGGCAATGCCTATGCGGCGGCTGAAAACGAACTGAGCAGCATGATGGTCAATAATGAGGCCGACCGGCTTTCGCGGGCCTATTACCTGCTCTACAGCCGGATGGAGCAGGACAGTGCCCTCAGCGTAGCCGACAGCCTGGAGCTGTATGGTTACGCCGCGCTTTGCCCCTACATCTATGGACCGGCCGTGTTCCAGGCCCGGGCGCTCTATGGCCTGCTGTTCAATTATGCGGTGAATTTTGAGAACGCCTGCCCGGAAACGGGAAGCACTCCACAGCTGCAACAAGAAACGGCAATGGCAGTTACCGAAGCAGCTTTACCCGGTAAATACCGTTTGTACCCCAACCCGAGCGGGGGCAGCTTTTTTGTAGAGGTGGTAGAAGATACTGATGCCCCGCTACTCGTTCAGCTTATAGATGCTTTCGGGCGGGTGCTTTTTGAGCAGGAACTTGAGGGAGGTAGAGAAAAACAGTTGTTACAGACTGAAATTCCGGATGGAATGTATACCTTAGTAATTATAAACAGTATAACAGATGAAAAGCAATTGCATAAAATTTGGATTCATCCTTAGTGTGTTGATGTTAAGCAAAGTAAGTGCTCAAAACTTAATTCCTAATCCTAGTTTTGAAGAGTATATTACTTGCCCAGATGGCAACTTTCAGCTTTGTTCTTCATGGTCAAGCCCTACTGAATTTGGCTCACCTGATTTTTATCATTCTTGTTCATTAACAGGAGCAAGCATACCTTATCAAGGTTTGTTTGGGTTTCAATATCCAGAAAACGGTGAAGGAATGGTTGGTATTTATATTTTTAAAAATGAACATATGAGCCAATCAGTATCCAATTTAAGAGAATACATTCAGTGTCAGATAAATACAGCATTAGAAGCGAATACTTGCTACCTATTTTCCATGTATGTAAATTTGAGTAATATTTCATATTACAGCTCAAATAATATTGGATGCTTTATTTCATCTGATCCAATTTCCTTGAATGGTGAAAATAATTTATTATTAGATTACTCTCCTCAAATCAATAGTTATGCTGTTTTGAATGACACCCTCAATTGGATTAAAATTTCGGGTATTTATGAAGCTATAGGAGGAGAAGAATATCTAACAATTGGGAATTTTTTTCCTGACTCTTCAACTCATTATGAGATATTCAATCCTAATGATGATTTTATGATGAAAGCAGCATATTTTTATGTAGACAATGTTTCATTGACCGAAGTTGAAGCTATGCCGGCCTACGCCGGCGAGGACATCAGCATCACGCTGGGCGACAGTACTTT
>CBINGV010000207.1:0-6690 GCA_966250255.1 uncultured Flavobacteriales bacterium
GCACGAGATACATGCCGTCGGCCATGTTGGAAAGGTTCACTTCATGGCTTGTGCTTTTCGGATCAAGATCAGCTTTATATACTATTTTCCCGAACAGGTCCATCACCTGGAGTTCAGTTTTGCTCTCTGTTTCAATGGTATAAACTACCGTAAAGCTTTCATTGAACGGGTTAGGGTAAAGTTCGCTCAAAGCCTTTTCAGGCAACTGTTTCAAATCCCGGTTTTCTTGCGCAGCTATTTGGTTTTGACTGTCTGCATTTTCCAGGTCGCTGTTAATGATGTAGCTGCTCGTTGTTTTCAGGAAACGACAGCCATCAAAACCTTCGTTGACGGCGGAAATTGCCTGGTTAATTTCCGCAAGGCTTGCTCCTCCGGTAGTTTGGCCACCAAGTGCGCGGTTGGCCAAATCAAAGAGCTTGGCGATTGTCGGGCTTCCGTAAAGGCTGTTTAAAGCCGTAATTACCGATTGTGGGATGTTTTTCTGGATTTCACTTCCTGCCACAGGCATGTCGTCTGTCGTTCCGCAAAGCTGATCCGTTCCGGGAGTTCCGGCAAGGGTCGTGATCTGCGGACTCAGGTTCAAGGCACCCAGCGGAGCGTTCATTCTCAGGTTTAAACCTAAGGTGATGGTCTGGCCTAAAAGCACGTTGTTGAATTTCCCCTGATTAGTGATTGGAATGGCATTGGTGCAATTCGCCCCGAAAAGATGGTTTCCGGAAGGTAAAACAGCTGCTGTTCCTCCGGCTGGAAGACGTTTGATCACACAGGCTGCATCTGCCGCGGTGATGGTGAGCATTCTGCCAGGTTTCCCGATCAGCATCGTTCCCTGCGACAATAAGCGCTGAACAAGCACATCTCCGCGTTCACCCGTCGCACAGGCAATTCCCCTGGCATTTCCATAAAAACCTTGTGTAAGACTACAGTAAACGTTTCCGGAGGTTTCGCAAGCCGGAACGGTGATGTTTTGTGAAACTACCGCTGCTTCGTTGCCGCAATGATCAAGCGCTTTCCAGGTTCTGGTGTAGGTTTTTGATCCATCGCTGTTGGAAAGCATTTCGTCTGAAAGTTGAACAATGCTTACCGTTCCGCAATTATCCGTAGCCGTTGGAGGGGTGAACTGTGGAACATCGCTGCAGTTCGTCAGCAGCAGGTTCGAGGGAACAGCACCGTAAACCGGAGCGGTCTGATCTGCAAAAGAGAAGCTTTCGCTGCATTCCGAATGACATCCGGTCTCGGTGTTCACTACAGAAAGATTGAGCGTATAAGACGAGCCACAGGAAGCGGAAGTTACCGAAACGGATGGGCCGGAACCTGAAAGACCGGCATTTTCTGCTTGAGTCAAAGTCCAGTTATAAGTCACGTTATCCGTTGAAAGCGGAGCGGAATAAACTTGTGTTAAGTTGCTGCAGTCCGGTGAAGATCCGCTGATAGAACAAAGCGGAATTGATTCCGGTGCGATGGTGCTAACTAAGGTATCCGAAGTTGTCTGATAGCTACAAGTGTCCTGACGACAAAGGAAGAGTTCAGCTAAATTAAGATACGAGTTCATTGTGTACGTTTCACAAGCGGAATTGGTGTTTTCGATTTCCAGTGAAATCATTGCTGTACTTGCGGGAGTTAATCCGGCATCGATGTGGATCAGCAGTTGATTTCCAAGATTTTCAATGTTCGAAGCGGAACCGTTGTAAACAAAACCGGCAGGTAAATCGAGTAAAATCGTATTCAGCGAACCGGTAGTCGTGTTTCCGGTATTGGTAACGACATAATTTAAGGTCGTGGTATTTCCCGAAACGGTATTGCTTAGCTGAACATCCAGATCACTTAGCTCCGGAAGACCGGTAACGATTGCCGGTGTCCAGGAATAATCCTTGTCAACAATCACCTTGCCGCAGAAATTCTCTCCGTAAATGTTGATGTCAAGCACATCCTGAGCGACTTTGCAGCCTGTCAGTATATCAAACGAAAAGGTGAAATCATTTTCAGAAAGCTGGTTGGAAAACTCATCAAGGTTCCAGGTCCACGAAGAATCCGTTACAAGCGGGTTATACATCGTGTTACTGCTTAAAACCTGCAAGTGAGCCGAATTGTTCAGATACTGATATGTTCCTTCACCCTTATTTTCAATGGTGATGTTCAAGTTATTGAGTTCTCCGATTCCCGCCACATCCATCAGGAAAGAGAAATGTGCAGTATCGCAGGAATTGATTACTGAAGGAAGGGTTTCCGTCACGTTCATACTGATGTCGGGAACTTCCACCACGAAATAAGTGGTATCCACATAACACGCTTCTTCAATCGAAGAAGGATAATCAAAACAGTTCCAGCCCATGATGATCCCGATGCTGTCTTTAGCTCCCGGAGGAAGCTGCGAACAATCGAAATTGGCTTCTAAGCGCAGGCGTTTGGATACGCTTGCAGAATTATTATCTAATTGTCCTAAATAGCCAACACCCCAAATGGTCTGATCAGGATAGTTCGCATCGGCATACACAGAGTCGAATTTGTTGATGTTGTAATTATAACCATCGTGGAAATACTGGTTAAATGTATTGTTAATGTTATTACCATAGTAGGAATTAAAGTCCGGGATGTTGTAGGTGTCAAATTTTCCGGAAGGTGAAAAGAAACTCAGGAAAGCATTTTCAACGGGAGCCGCATAACGGTCGTCACTTAGGTTTCCTTGCGAGAGCGTATTGAAACTGGCGTCCCAAAATACGGTTCCGTTTTCCGTAAACTGGTAATTTTGAAGTGGCTGGAGGGAAAAAACGGGTTTCGGGTTGGTAAATTTATCATAAGGAGCCGGGAAAAAACTAGGGATATTTTTCATCGTAAATGTTGAATCACCATCGCTTAAATCTAAAGGAACATTTGATAAATCAGCTGTCACCCTGTCGTTTTCAAAAGGTACATATTTGCCTATATTCTTACAATCTTTCGGCTTCAGCAAGCAGGTAATCAGGTATAGTTTGGTTTCACCGTTTTGCCAATGATAAGAAGAATCTCCAATATTTGTTGACGGATATTGAGTTATCTGATCCATGTGGGCACTTGGATATATTTCAATGGAAGTCGGGGTAATTGTAGCGTTGCTCAAATCATATTCGTGGCGATATAAACGGCCTTGAGTCTTGAGCTGCATGATTTGGACATCCCAGGCTGTTTTATTCGTTGCAGCATTGTAATAAGGATTATAGTTCTGGATCAGGATCCGGTCCACTTCGTATTCTTCCGGAAAATGAAAGGTCAGGGAATCAAGAATCGCGATTTCCCTGATTTCGAACGGGAAGGAGTAAAATGACTCCACATTAGGATCGTAATAATTCTCGTAACGTTTCCCGGTCAAATTGGTGTGGAAATAAGGGATGATTTCATTACAGATACTGGGGCGGTTATCGTAATAGTTCATGTAATTCCAGTAAAAACTCAGATTTTCCGCACCGGCACTATAAAAAGTCATGTCGTACCCTACACCGATGTAACGGCTTTCATAAGCGGTACACCAGTAAGTGTATGCCGCCCGCTGATCACCTGTGAGCGGATCAAGCAGATGATCTTTGTTAGCTTCATTGGCTTCTGTGTACTGCATCGGAACGGTAAAAGGTTCTCCTCCCATCAGGTAAAAACAGTTTACCGTCTGGATTCCGAAATACGGATTCGCACCCTCATTATCCGTCAGGTTTTTGATGATACGGAATTCAGGGTGGATGGTAAACGCGTCGCCATCCCAGTATTTATCAAAACCCGTAACTCCGAATGCCTGCATGTTTGCCGCATCCATGCTAATGAAGAAATTATCGCGGCCGGGAAGGGTATAAACTCCGGCGCTTGCAGGAATTGTAAAATTATAATCATTTCCAAGGTGATGGAAAGTTCCTGTTGCACCCAGGAATTCGAGATTTTTCATTCCGGGCCCCGTGAAGAGCAATTGTCCTTCATCGTAATCAAAACCAATGCTTGAGAAGGTATATCCGACACGGTTTCCGAGCGAATCAAAATCCTGCCCGTCAGAAACAAATGCGGTCATGTCAGCTACTAAGGTGTCACCGATCATCGCGCGTTTCAGGTCAATTTTTACGGAGTCTGCGGCAAGTTGGGGATAACTGTCCGGTAAATAATTGTTGTCGTTGTCTGCAAAACCGTAATTTTTGCGGCTCAGGTCGAAGGAAGTTAAATTCCATCCCGGCAACACACAACCCGGACAGTTTACATTTGTAAAGGAACTTACCGACTCGAGTGGTAATTTACAGGCATCGCAGGAAGGGTTTAATATCAGTAAAAACTGTTCATTGATGTTTACACGTCCGTTCGGTGGTGCAAACTGGCAGTAAGCCTCAAGTTTGAATTTCACTTTAAACCTGTTGAAGAGTTTGATGAAATCGGGTTTGAGGGATTCAACATGAACATAAGGCAGCAGGCTTATCGGATCACTTAAGTCATATAAGGAATTCAAATCGGAAAAGCGGAAGCGTGCTATGACCGTGTCTCCCGAACCAACTCCAAACGGACCGGGAATGATATTAACCGCGTAAGGATTAAATTGTAAGGAAGTGCCGCCTAAAGGAACATCAATGTAAAAATCGGATGCAGCAGTCAAACCTAGTCCCCCTTCAAGGATCAGCCGCACTTCAATTTCCATACTGTCCAGTTTAATCGGTAACTCTAAATTTGCATCTGTTAATCCCAATGGACTTGAGCTTTCAATTTCATACCAGGCACTGGCCCCATCACCCAAAATGGCATTTAGGTTATTGAAGGTTTGGGTATGCGTAAATAAATGATTTGACCGATAGTGAGAGTATTCTGAAGTCGTCATTGAATCTGTTTTACACGGATGATCCAGTTTGCCCCCAACATAAACAGAATAAAATGCAATTTGATCATAATTCCTGCCGATACTGTCATACATATCTGAACTGATACAGGTTTGTTTCATTTTAAAACTTAAAAATACAGAATCCTGGGGAGCTAATTTTCGATTCAGGTTGAGCATCCAAACACGGCTTAAGTAATTTGTTAAATCCCGTGTAATGGTAAAAGGTAAATTTTCGTAGCTGTTTCCATTGAAATAACTTACTTCAAAATCTGCGGTATCAATTGTAGTCAGTTCAAATGTCCTCGGATATTTGGGCTGATAAACATATAGTGTCGTATTTCTTGCAGTATCCGGGCCTATATTTTTGAATGTGAATCTTTTGTCTAATTCATCAAAATAACAATCACCAATTTCATAGCTATTAAAGACTTTTAGCCTTGGGATCATATTCGGGTCAATTTTGGCAAAAATGATGTTCCCGAGTTCATTCGGAACAGCGGCTTTTTTACACAGTTCGCTTTCGTTGCAGCCATAATAAGCCGTTACCAGGGTCTGGCTGTTATCAAAGTTGTTATTTGCACAATCAATCATTGTGATGCGTTCCTTGATAACAAGTGAATCTCCGGTTTGAACAAGGCTGTTGACATGTATGGTGAGGCTGGCCGAGGTATCAGTAATGAGGTGTGAAAGTTCTGTCCCATTGGAAGAAGAAACATAAACGGTATCAAAACGAAGACCCGCATCAAATGAATTGGCGTAAAGGCTATCGCTGAAGCGGAATGTTCCGGTAAAGGGCGCCTGGCTGGAGGTGTTTTTATAGATGTACGTCCGTTCGATTGTCTGACCGATGCGGGCATTGGTAACATTGAGATTCAGCCCCCCGCGGTAAACCAGAATCGCAGGAGTGATGGTAAATGTTTTGTTTGTCGTGAGCAGGTTTCCGTTGATGTTAGCGGAAATGTTCTGGTTGTAAGTCAGAATGCCCGATTGCTGAATGATAAAATTGCAGTTCGCCTGCACATAATACGTGATGGTAAACTGGCTCACGGAATCCACGCCGCTGATGAAGAGCGTATCATTTGAAACGCTTATCGTACCATCATTTTCCAATACGGGCAAAATCAGCTCGATGGAATCGTTCAGGTCAAGCTTCACCACAAACAGGTCGGAAGCCTGGAAAGCAGAACTTTTGGAAATGCTAAGGCTTTGCTGAACAGAATCACAGCTAATCAAAGTGTTGCTCCCACTCGTACTTATCGCGTACTGTGCAAGCGCTTTATTGCCAAAAAACTGGAACAGTAAAATGGCAGTTAATGCCAAAAACAGATTCTTTTTCATATGAATAATATTAGGGTTTAAGTGTACAAATTCATGGCTTTTAGAACCACAGCATTGTTTGTAAAAACATTGTATTTTTGCAAATATCGGATTTATTTATTGAATTGTCGATATTTTTTTGTTTTTTGTCGAAATTTTTATTTTTAAGCCTTATTCCAGGCTTCCTGAATCTGCATTAAATTCCCTTATCGCTTTGAAAAATTATGCCCTGTATTAAAGTGAAATTTGAAACAAGTATGTGTTCCTTCTTGTCTTTGTGTCCTGGTGGCTAATAGGTGTCAGGATTTCAGATCCTCCCGTTGTGGGCTTACCCGAGCATAAAGTCCATCATGCTGCGCATGATCGTCCTTTTTTGTTTTAGCCGCTTGCCTGAACAAGTTCAGACCGCTTTAAAACAAAAAAGTCCGGCACATGCGTGCTGGACTTTTTTCGTGACCTCGTCAGGATTTCAGATCCTTAAAGTTGAGGGCAATCCAAACATAGAATCCGACATCTGCAAAGCAGATGTCGGGATTTTTGGATCACATCAAAAACCTGTG
>CBINGV010000208.1:0-6657 GCA_966250255.1 uncultured Flavobacteriales bacterium
CACAGTAATCATCCACTAAAGCAGAAGCTAATTGTGTATGCAAAATACTTACTTCTGTACTGTTAATCAACGCATAGCTAATACGTTCGTTAACTCCATCGTAGCTAAAACCTGCATAAGGAGAGGAATTGTAATCGTCATAATAAACCCAGTTATTTGCTAAAGGATCATCGGAAAAATCATAAACTACCTGGGAATTTGCAAATGCTGCAGAAAAGAGCATACCTGTGAATAGAATTTTTTTCATGGTTAATTTGTTTATTTTGTTTAAACAAAACTACAAATTATTTTCTTTTCTTGCGTCTAAACCCAGATTTAAATTAAAATTAAGGTTTTTAATCTCTTGAATATTTATTTCTCTCCCCGTTCAAACACCGAAAGAAAGAACAGGGGATGCCCTTCTGTATCAAAACCTTCCGGGTAGCTGTCACCCGCCAGGTTGTAGCAGATCGTCAAGCGGCCGTTTTCGTATTTATAAATCGCGGTAAAATGTTTGCCTTCATTGACGCCTTTCTGTCCGTAGATATCCATTTTGTTGCCATCGTATTTCACGTCACCGAAATCGGCGCTTTCGGCCTGCATGCTATAAGAATTGCCATCCAAAACGAGTTTTTGGCTTTTGTACATGCTTTCCGGGAGGGACATTCCGCCCAATTCCTGTTTCACCGGGATCCAGGTGCCATTCAATGCCTTGCTTTTTTGACCGGTTTTGCTAACTGCGCAGGACGCAGATGCGAGCAGGACCAAAGCGTAAAAAAGTGTTTTCATCTGCTGCTTTTAAGCAAAGATAAGTTTTTCAGTGAATCCAAAACTGAAGACAGGCTGTTCTTTTATTTAAATTCCCAGCTTCCCAGGGCGAGACTGACAATCAGGTCCGGCCAGGTTTCGAAAGAAGACAGTTTTGCCCGTACCGGGATCACGCCGGTGGATACCCATTTGTTATGCTGCATCAATAACATCCGGGCTTTGTAATTCAACTCCTTTTTGAAAGGATTATGAATTTCCAGCATCATGCCTTTGTGTATTCTTCCTTCGGCTATTTGGGTAAATGAAATGACCATCGTTTTTTCCGGGTGCTTGTTTTCACGCACGGTTTTCATACTTTTAATTTCCTTCCCCGACAGCTCTACTTCAACAAAGATTTCTTCCCCGGGATAAAGCTGGATGGTCCGGTCGGGTAAAACATAGGCCGAAGCACCAATGTCCGCGCTGTAAAAACTACTATCGTCAACGGCGATCCCCAATTCAAAGGCTTTGCGCTCCGGGAGCTCGTTGGATTGGGCCATACCAAGCCCGCTCAGTAAAATAAAGCTTAAAATTCCTGTAATCTTTTTCATGCTTTGCCGGTTTATGATTTTAAATTCCTTTTAAATGCCGGATGTAATTCGTTAAAAGCCCTTCGATTTGGCGCGCTGCAACCGGGTTCGCCGAATGTACCTGGAATTGAAGATGGACCAAATCGAGGCCCGATTCATAAACCAGCCATTTGGCGGCCGCATAACCGTCCGGCGCCACCTCTCCATGTGAGTCGAGGCCTAAATCATTGTCGAAGCTGATGAACGGCGGAAGACCGTTTTTTCGGATATAAGCCACAAACTCTTCATAAGTCCTGACAACATCAAATTCACTTACACGCGACTGATCATAGACCATGTCCACCGTTCTGATATCATCCAGGAATAGTTTTTTCATATTGTTAACCGGTTTATATCCAATGCAGGAGAAAGGTATTTGATTCCCTTTCCTCTTGCCCAAAGATAAAATTTATATCCGGCTTTGCTTTCTTTTCGCTGAATTAAATCACCATTTAACGCGCAGCACGCAAAGCTTTCACCCGGTTGTCGAAGTTCAGGCTTTCGGCCGGGCTCAGGATTTGCGGGAAAAATTCCATCCATTCGGCGGAGTGGACGCGGCTGCGCTGCGTTTTGAGGTCAACGTGCACATAAGTCGTCCACATAACGGCTTTGAGGGAGCTTTTGTTTTCGTTCCACATCAGGGCTTCGGCCAGCAGGCTTCTTTCGTCAAAATAAACCAGGCGGGTTTGGATACTCACGGTTTCCATCAGGAAAGCGGGACTGAGGTAAGCTACCTGGTTTTGACCCACCACCCAGCTGATTCCTTCCGTCAGGGCAATTTTGTGCACATCCAGCCCATAATAATCCAGCAAATGGTCTTCGCGGGCATTGATCAGGTAATCGACGTACTTCGAGTTGTTGAGGTGGTTAAAGGGATCACAATCCGGGAAACGGATTTTTGCTTTGCTTTCGGGATGTTTTTCCATTGTTTTCATAAGCATTTTATTTTAAGTTGTATTTATTAAATACCAATCGGTATATTTTATTTCAAATTTTTTTACTTTTTTAATTGCCGGATGAGGCTTTCGAGGTAATCCATTGCAACCCGGAGTCCTTCGGAACTTCCCGTTACTTTCGCCTGCATCACCGCCCCTTCGATCAGCGACATCAGGATAACAGCAAAGGCCCCGGCATCGGTTTTCGCCTTGATCTCTTTTTTAGCAATGCCGTCACGGATGTGCCGTTCCACGGATTCTTTCCAGAAAAACAAAGCCCGGGCAGCCCGTTCGCGCAGCAAAGGGTGGGTGTCATCGGCTTCGGTAGACGTGTTGAGCACCGGACAGCCATGTTCCAGGAAAGGAAGTTCCAAAAAACGGCGGTAGGTTTCGGGATAAACCAGGAGCTTGTCCACCGTATGTTTACGCGCTTTGATCTGCTCTTTGAGGTAAGTCACCACCCGCCCGAAATTGTAGTCGAAAGCCGCCAGCGCCACCTCATCCTTATTTTCAAAATTGCCGTAAATGCTTCCTTTGCTCAGGCCGGTTACTTCCATGAGGTCATTGATCGAGGTACCCGCATAACCCTTTTTATTAAAAACGGGGGCGGTTTTCTCGACAATAAACTGTTTGGTGCGCTCAGCTTTGCTTGACATCGTTTTAAAAATTTTTGGTAAAGATAATAAAAAAATACCAATCGGTATATTTAAATCGCAAATTAAATCAAACTGAAAAACTTAATGCCAGGACAAGCTATCAATCACCAGCGAAACCAGGATTTGTAAATCCTGTTCTTCCGCCAGTTTCCGGGCATGGGCTATGGCTTCGCCGAGGTTTTCCCAGGTTCCGGAAGCCAGGCTGGCATCTCCCGCCTCCGGCTGATGGATCACATGCGTTTCCATATCCCTGTTCCAGTCTTTGTGATGAAACATGACCGGCCGGTCGGAAGTGAGGAAATAGTTTTTTGTACCAGGTTTAAGGGAAATGCTATCCGGTTCCCATATTTTTTCGGGAATTCCGCCGCCAAAACACGCAATCCGCCGGCAAAGTATAATGGTTTTATAGCCCATGGGAATATTTCTTTCCAGCACGGGAATCGCAAATTCCGCTAAATCCTTTCCGAGGTTGGAGAAGGCATTGGCAAAGGCAAAATAATTTTCTGCCGCTTCCCGGTCAAAAGGATCGCTGTTTCCTGCCGGAAAATCGTATCTGAATTTTGCTTCGGGCATACTTTTTATGTTTGGCTGAGAATTTCTTTTAATGACCGATAAAATACAGCCCGGTCCAGCTTATCCGGAAGCCCGGCAACCTGGCCGTCGCCCAGCTCAATGATGATGAATTCCCCGTTTGTTTGCCGGGCAATGTCCATGCTGAAAAAATGACTCTCAATTCCTTTGGCGATTTCTTCAAATACCGCCGTGTCCGGCTTGCCTGAATTGTATTCTCCCTCTTCCCAATAATCTGTGATAGCAAGCAGTTTTTGCTTGCAAAAGAACAAACGGTATTCTTCCGTCAGAGGCATCCCGCTTTTGGAATGAATGGCCAGCTCCTTCAGCGCAACAAATTCACGAACGACAATTCCTTCATTTAAATATTCGCCCCGAAGCCGGAGCAGCTCGCGGATACTTTGAACCAGTTTGCTTTTGTCTGACGCATTTTCTACAAAACAGGCCTTTTCCCAATCGTGTTTCTCCGACTTCACGTAATCTTTCAGGATCACTGCTTTTTCACCAAATACCGCTGTTTTTTCCAGCAGGCGTTCGAGGCTGTTTTCATCGCTGAATTTTTCAAACACCGTTAAAGGCGTGTGGGCGGCTATAAATTTTAAGCTCTCGGGCAAATAATGGCAATTGCGGTATGCTTCAAGCGTGTTGATCAGCCGGTAGTTTTTGAGTAACAAAGCTGCATACAAATCAGCATACTGTTTGGGCGTGAGCATCCAGCCCCGGTAAATGAGCATCGTCCATTCTTCGCTTTGCGGAATGCGTTTCAGGGCTTGCTGAAAGCGATCGCTCTGGCCCAGATCTTCATAATTGACCAGCAAGATCCCGAAACCGTTTTGCTTCGCCGCCCGGAATTCGTCTTCGTAATCTTCGTCGACCCGCCCTGATACCAAAGGGTTTTCACAAAATAAAATAGATAGCCTGCTCATGTTAGTTTGACGGAACAAATATAAGGATCAACTGTAGGAAAAATTCCTGAACAATAAAAAGAGCAGGACATAGAGAATTGCGGTTGTACACAGCAAAGCAACAACGATGGCCAATAAAACATACATAAAGTTCGTCCAGGGATGGATGACCTGCTGATCATCCGTTCTTTTTCCTAACTTTTTTATCCATTTGTAACAGAAAACGGACAATACCGGGACCAGGATTAAAATCACGACGAAAATCAAGCCGATCAACATCATTCCTCCGCCTATTGCTTCCTGTAATACCATCATTTCACCTGTTTTTTAATCTTTTGATCCCCATGCAAGCAACTATCCAGTATGGGAAGCAGCAGCGCCTGGGTAAAAGCTGCCGGTAAAAAGCCCGCAAACTGGGAGGTGAAATCCTCCAGGATGTTTTCCGAACCCAGGTTTGCATACAAATAAACATCGATCCCAGCCCACAGGAAAAGCCCGGCGAAGGCGAAAAGCGATAAAAGAAAAGCCTGGAAAACCTGCGTTGCAAGCCGGCTATCCAGGGTTGTTTTTTGTTTGATCAGCAGATAAAAAACAACGCCGCCAAGTGTTGGCAATAGTGTAAATCCAAAGGTAAGGATCCCGACATACACGCCCAGACCAAAATTTTCTGCCAGGAAAAAAATGATCAGCATCGCCAGGCTACCCGCCAGATCAGCAAGAAAAGTAAGCTTCAGTGTTTTCCCGATCAAGTCCAGCACTTTCATTCGCTTAATCTTTTAATTTCAGAGAAAGGAAAAACTAATTCGCACACAAATTAGAAATGCCATATTTCGTAACCAGCAGGCGGTTGATGTTTGCCTTTTTACAAGGCAGCTTCACTACACGAGAAGCAATAATCCCATCCCTGCTTGTGCTTATATTTTCATTAAACAAAGCTACCGGAATCCCTCTTTTATTGCTGATCACAAACAAGGTAGCCGTGTTCCAGCCGCCCTCGACGATCTCGTACTTCATATGCTTTGCAGGATCATATTCCTGCTCACAAAAAGCGTTACCGCTATAGCTTTGCACATGCTGCGTCGGAGAGCCAAAACCCGTGCTGCCCACATTAAACCGGCAAATCAGCTCATGCTCGTCTTTGTTGAAGCTATCCTTCTCCATCTGGAAAAAACCTTCAACTTCTTCTTCCGTCATGTCGGTATACATTTCAAAAACAATTTCATTGCTCATGACGTGACTTCGTTTGTAATACGCGTGGAATTTAACCCAGATCCAGCCGATAACAGCCAGCACAAGGACAGTGATCAGGAAATTTCTCATAGTGATTGGTTTTTTGGTTTTAAGGGACTAAGTTACAAAATAACTTTTTCCCGGCCAAGCAGTTATTTCGCCTTTGCTTCGTTTTCCTGCTTCCGGAAAGCAACAATTTCCCGGATGAGCTGAAGCGGCAAGTCCTGGTTGTTCGGGAACTGGATCACAGATTTGCTGACTTTATACTTTTTGAATTCATCCTCGAAATGGGCCAGTAAGGCCGGGCTGAAGGGGTTGGACAGGGAAATATGCTTCGGGAAGGCCGCGTAATAAATCAGGTAGCCTTTGTATTTGAAACAGGGAATCTGGTAACTGATCACTTCTTCGGCTTCGGGCGCTACTTCCCGGATAATCCGGCGGATCGTTTGCATGCGTTCCCGGCTCTCAGCCGGAAAAGTGCTTTGGTATTCGTCAATTGTTTTAAAATCTGTTTTTGCCATGAAATTAAATGTTAGAAATTAGATCTTGGTTTTTGGGGATTGGAGCATTCATTCATTTTCATACCGGTCTTATTTTGCTATTTTTCACCAAAGCACTCAATTCGCCTACCCTTTGGGCGTCCAAAACCTCCCAATGCGGTTTAGAGTAGCCATAAGAACAGAACTTTTTAAAGGCCCGGTACAAGGGTAAAATTATTGCTTCAAAGCTTCCGTTAAACTCTTTTATCAGATTTTGCGGCCCTTCATAATTTTCGGACTCACTGATTTGGACAATGTATAAATCACCGGATTGTTTCAACTGCAAATAAAAACAATAAGGCTCTAAATGCCAGATGATCTGATCAGGCGTCTGGATTCCTTTGCTTAGCTGGATCAATGCATCACACAGCTGCACCATTGGGTCAACCGGAACATCTGAAACATCCAGTTTCAGCTCAAAATCACCGTAAACAAGCTCCAAGGGCAACCAGCCATGGTCAGGCGTT
>CBINGV010000209.1:0-6653 GCA_966250255.1 uncultured Flavobacteriales bacterium
AACGCTCGTTGTTGGTGATAAGACCCATGTTGTAGTTCATCATTACGTCTTTCACCTCTGCTTCGGCTTTGTTTACCAATACCTCTTTCTCTTTCGGGATGATGATATCGTCCAGGTTAAAGGACAAACCACCTTTGAAGGCCATATGGTAACCAAGCTCCTTGATATCGTCGAGGAACTGGGCAGTACGGGCCGTACCACAGATTTTCAATACGTTACCGATAATATCGCGCAAGGCTTTTTTGGTCAGTACGTCGTTGATGAAACCTACTTCACGCGGTGATCTTTCGTTGAACAATACACGTCCGCAAGTCGTTTCAACGATCTGCAAAGCAGGAATTCCTTCTTCGTTCAGATCGTAGGTTTTTACTTTAATATGGGCATGCAGGTCAAGCTTGCCTTCGTTGTAGGCAATGATCACCTCTTCCGGGGAGTAGAAAATACCGTCTTCACCGAGGACTTTGCGATCTTCTGTGGATCTTCTTCCTTTGGTGATGTAGTACAGACCGAGAACCATGTCCTGGGAAGGTACCGCGATCGGCGCCCCGTTGGCTGGATTCAAAATATTGTGTGAAGCCAGCATCAAAAGCTGTGCCTCTAAAATAGCTGCGTTACCGAGCGGTAAGTGTACCGCCATCTGGTCACCGTCGAAGTCGGCGTTGAAGGCCGTGGTTACGAGCGGGTGCAGGCGAATGGCCTTGCCTTCGATCAGTTTCGGCTGAAAAGCCTGGATACCCAAACGGTGAAGCGTAGGAGCTCGGTTGAGGAGTACCGGGTGACCTTTCAGTACACTTTCGAGGATATCCCAAACTACTGGCTCTTTGCGGTCAACAATTTTCTTCGCTGATTTAACGGTTTTTACAATACCGCGCTCAATCATCTTACGGATGATGAACGGCTTGTAGAGCTCAGCCGCCATGTCTTTCGGCAAACCGCACTCATGCAGTTTCAGATCCGGCCCCACAACGATTACGGAACGTGCTGAATAATCCACACGCTTACCGAGTAAGTTCTGACGGAAACGTCCTTGCTTCCCTTTCAAGGAATCGGAGAGGGATTTCAACGGACGGTTCGCGTCTGTTTTTACCGCACTGGATTTTCTCGAGTTATCGAAGAGGGAATCCACCGCTTCCTGGAGCATACGTTTTTCGTTACGCAGGATCACTTCCGGCGCTTTGATTTCGATCAAACGCTTCAAACGGTTGTTGCGGATGATCACACGACGGTAAAGGTCGTTCAAATCGGAAGTTGCGAAACGGCCGCCATCCAAGGGAACGAGCGGACGCAATTCAGGTGGAATAACCGGAACAACGCGTACGATCATCCATTCCGGACGGTTTTCGATACGTGTTTGTGACTCACGCATGGCTTCCACCACCTGCAAACGCTTCAGCGCTTCGTTTTTACGCTGTACGGATGTTTCGTGGTTGGCCTTGTGGCGCAAATCGTAGGAAATCTCGTCGAGGTTCAAACGCTTCAGCAAATCGTAGAGCGCTTCGGCCCCCATTTTCGCGATGAACTTATTCGGGTCGGTATCCTCTAAGTATTGGTTTTCTTTCGGTAAAGTATCGATGATATCCATGTACTCTTCTTCCGTGAGGAAATCGAGGTAGTTCAGTGCAGAACCGTCTACGTTCGTAGCGATACCGGACTGGATAACAACGTATCTTTCGTAATAAATAATCTGGTCGAGCTTTTTGGTCGGCAACCCTAAGAGGTAACCGATTTTGTTCGGCAGGGAACGGAAATACCAGATGTGTGCAACCGGAACAACAAGCGAGATGTGTCCCATGCGCTCACGACGTACTTTCTTTTCGGTCACTTCTACTCCACAACGGTCACAAACGATTCCTTTGTAACGGATACGCTTGTATTTACCACAGTGGCATTCGTAGTCTTTTACCGGCCCGAAAATACGCTCACAAAACAAACCGTCTCTTTCCGGCTTGTAAGTACGGTAATTTATCGTTTCAGGCTTCAATACTTCTCCGCTGGATTGCTCGAGGATCACCTCAGGCGAAGCCAGGGAAATGGTAATTTTATTGAAGCTGCTTTGTTTTTTTGGTGTTTCTTTTCTGTAAGCCATTTTACTTGCTTGTATTAAAATTCAACAACTATCCCGGTTGCCCGGAATTAATCCATTGAGATATTCAACCCTAAACCTCTTAATTCGTGCAACAATACGTTGAAGGATTCCGGAATTCCAGGTTCTGGAATATTGTCTCCTTTTACGATTGCCTCGTATGCTTTGGCACGGCCCATCACGTCATCGGATTTCACCGTCAGGATTTCCTGCAGGATGTTGGCAGCACCGAACGCTTCGAGTGCCCAAACCTCCATCTCACCGAAACGCTGACCTCCGAATTGCGCCTTACCACCGAGTGGCTGCTGCGTAATGAGGGAGTACGGACCGATTGAACGGGCGTGCATCTTGTCGTCTACCATGTGGGACAGTTTCAGCATGTAAATTACACCTACTGTTGCCGTCTGGTGGAAACGCTCCCCGGTACCTCCGTCGAAGAGGTAAGTTTTACCGGAAGTCGGTACGCCTGCTTTGGTTGTCCATTCGTTGATTTCCTCAGGAGTAGCCCCGTCGAAGATCGGTGTTGCAAATTTAACACCCAGCTTCTCACCGGCCCAGCCCAATACGGTTTCATAAATCTGGCCGAGGTTCATACGGGAAGGTACACCCAGCGGGTTCAATACGATATCCACCGGAGTTCCGTCCTCGAGGAACGGCATGTCTTCCTGGCGAACGATATTCGCAACGATCCCTTTGTTACCGTGGCGTCCTGCCATCTTATCACCTACTTTGAGCTTACGCTTTTTAGCGACGTAAACTTTTGCCATTTTCATGATTCCCGCAGGAAGCTCATCTCCAACGGAAATGTGGAATTTCTTACGCTTATAAGTTCCCAGGAGGTCGTTTGCCTTAATGTTGAAGTTATGGATCAAACGGCCGATCAGGGAGTTCGTTTTCGCTTCTGCAGTCCATCCTGTCGGGTTCACAATGGAGTAATCGATCGCAAAAAGGTTCTTCTGTGTAAACTTCGTTCCTTTCTTGATGATTTCTTCCTTAAAGTTGTTGTATACACCGGCAGACTTGCTTTCGCCCAGGATCTGGAGCAGTTTGTCAACCAATTTATCTTTCAGTTGTGCAAAATCCTTTTCGTAGTCCGCATCCAGGGATTCGAGGATCGGTTTATCCTGCGCTTTGGATTTCCGGTCTTTTACCGAGCGGGAGAACAGTTTTTTGTCAATAACAACACCGCGTAAGGCCGGTCCTGCCTTGAGGGAAGCATCTTTCACGTCACCGGCTTTGTCACCGAAGATCGCACGGAGGAGTTTTTCTTCCGGAGATGGGTCGGTTTCTCCTTTCGGAGTGATCTTACCGATGAGGATATCGCCTTCCTTAATCTCGGCACCGATACGGATCAAACCGTTTTCGTCGAGGTCGCGGGTAGCTTCTTCGCTCACGTTCGGGATATCGGAAGTCAATTCTTCCATACCGCGTTTCGTATCGCGCACTTCGAGCGCATATTCGTCGATGTGGATGGACGTAAAGATATCGTCGCGTACCACTTTCTCGGAAATTACGATCGCATCCTCGAAGTTGTAACCTTTCCATGGCATGAATGCCACCTTGAGGTTTTGACCGAGGGCAAGCTCACCCTGCTGTGTTGCATATCCTTCACAAAGCACCTGTCCTTTTTCAACGCGGTCGCCTTTCTTCACGATCGGCTTCAGGTTGATGGTGGTGCTCTGGTTTGTTTTCTTAAATTTGGTCAGCGTGTATGTTTTCACTTCGCTGTCGAAGCTTACAAGCTTGTCGTCAGCATCCCAGTCGTAACGGATTACGATTTCGTTTGCATCCACGTACTCCACCACACCGGAACCTTCAGCGTTGATCAACACACGGGAATCTCTTGCCACGAGTCTTTCAATACCTGTACCAACGATCGGCGAGCTCGGCTTGAGGAGCGGAACTGCCTGGCGCTGCATGTTTGATCCCATCAGGGCGCGGTTCGCATCATCGTGCTCGAGGAACGGAATCGAAGAAGCTGCGATGGAAGCAATCTGGTTGGCACCCACGTCCATCAGGTTCAGCTCTTTCGGATTCACTACCGGGAAGTCTCCTTCGTAACGCGCTTTCACGATGTCCGTCTGGAAATTTCCTTTGGCGTCCACTTTCGCATTGGCCTGGGCAATCATTTTACCGTCTTCTTCTTCAGCTGACAGGTACAATGGCTCATTGCTGATATCTACTTTACCGTCAACAACCTGGCGGTAAGGAGTCTCGATAAATCCGAGCTTATTCACTTTCGCGAATACGCAAAGGGAGGAGATCAAACCGATGTTCGGTCCTTCCGGGGTTTCGATGGTACACAAACGACCGTAGTGTGTGTAGTGAACGTCACGCACCTCGAAACCGGCACGCTCACGGGAAAGTCCGCCAGGTCCGAGTGCAGACAAACGGCGCTTGTTGGTCAATTCCGAAAGCGGATTGGTCTGATCCATGAACTGGGAGAGCTGGTTGGTTCCGAAGAAAGAGTTGATCACGGAAGACAGGGTTTTCGCGTTGATCAAATCGATCGGTGTAAAGACTTCGTTGTCACGCACGTTCATACGCTCGCGGATTGTTCTGGCCATACGTGCCAGACCAACGCCGAATTGGGCGTACAACTGCTCTCCTACCGTTCTTACACGGCGGTTGGACAAGTGGTCGATATCATCCACATCTGCTTTGGAGTTGATCAGTTCGATCAGGTACTTAATGATGCAGATGATGTCATTTTTCGTCAGGACGCGCGCATCTTCGCTATCGTCCAGCATCAGTTTCTTGTTGAGGCGGAAACGTCCTACTTCACCCAGGTCGTAACGGGTATCGGAGAAAAACAGTTTCTCGAATACGCTTTTCGCTGTTTCGTAATCAGGTGGCTCCGCGTTACGCAATTGGCGGTAGATGTGCTCAACCGCTTCTTTTTCGGAGTTGGACGTATCTTTCTGGAGCGTGTTGTAGATAATCGTGTAATCCGCTGTGTTTACATCATCCTTGTGGAGGATTACGGTTTTCACGCCGGAATCCACGATCAGGTCGATGTGCTCGTCCTCGATCACTGTTTCACGGTCCAGGAGGACTTCGTTCCGTTCGATGGATACCACTTCTCCGGTATCTTCATCTACGAAGTCTTCAATCCAGGTTTTCAATACCCTTGCGGCTAATTTTCTACCTACGAGCTTTTTCAGGTTCGCTTTGGTAGCTTTTTCTTCGTCAGCAAGGCCGAATATTTCGAGAATATCCTTATCCGTTTCATAACCGATTGCACGGAACAAAGTTGTTACAGGCAATTTTTTCTTCCGGTCGATGTAAGCATACATAACATTGTTGATGTCGGTTGCGAACTCGATCCAGGATCCTTTGAAAGGAATGACACGGGCAGAATATAATTTTGTTCCGTTGGCATGGCGACTCTGACCAAAGAACACACCCGGAGAACGGTGCAGCTGGGAAACGATAACACGCTCAGCCCCGTTGATCACGAATGATCCTTTAGGAGTCATGTAAGGGATTGTACCCAGGTAAACATCCTGCACGATGGTTTCGAAATCCTCGTGTTCAGGGTCGGTACAATACAATTTTAATTTGGCCTTTAATGGCACACTGTAGGTTAATCCACGCTCGATACACTCATCAATGGTATATCTCGGCGGGTCGATGAAGTAATCCAGGAACTCCAGTACAAACTGATTACGGGTATCCGTAATCGGGAAGTTTTCTGAAAACACTTTAAATAATCCTTCGCTGTCGCGGTTTTCCGGGGTCGTTTCCAACTGGAAGAACTCCTGGAAGGATTTTAACTGAATATCCAGGAAATCCGGGTATTCAAAAACATTTTTGCTTGATGCAAAATTGACTCTTGTCGATAAATTGCTTGTTGTTGCCAAGGCTAAAAGAATTAATTTTATTTAAAAGGACTTTTATGCACTTAATGCAAATAAACAGGAATAGGCACCCCGGAAAACCGGGATACCTTTACCTGTATTAAATGTAATAAATTACTTAATCTCAACTTCAGCTCCAGCTTCTTCCAGAGATTTTTTGAGACCTTCAGCTTCGTCTTTGGAAACTCCTTCCTTCAAAGTTGCAGGAGCGCCGTCAACTAAATCTTTAGACTCTTTCAAACCGTTACCTGTCAACTCTTTTACAAGTTTAACAACTGCCAGTTTGTTAGCACCACCTGATTTCAGGATCACGTCGAACTGAGTTTTTTCTTCAGCAGCACCAGCGTCACCACCTCCGGCAGCACCACCAGCCATCATAACCGGTGCAGCAGCTGCAGGTTCGATTCCGTACTCATCCTTCAGGATAGTTGCAAGTTCATTTACTTCTTTAACTGTCAAGTTAACCAGCGTTTCCGCAATTTGCTTTAAATCAGCCATTTTATTTTAATTTAAAATGTTATACAATAATTTTTACTTATGCTCTTTCTTCGAGCGTTTTTAAGATGCCAGCAATTTTGCCTCCCTGACCTGTAAGGGCAGAAAGAACATTTTTGGCCGGGCTTTGAAGCAATCCAACGATTTCGCCGAGTAATTCTTCTTTGCTTTTCAGGGAAACCAAAGCGTCCAACTGGCTGTCGCCGATGAAAATT
>CBINGV010000210.1:0-6624 GCA_966250255.1 uncultured Flavobacteriales bacterium
CAAGGCCGGTCACAAGCCAATTGCTTTGGTGGGCGGCGCTACAGGAATGATTGGCGACCCGTCCGGGAAATCGGACGAACGCAATTTGCTGGACGAGGAAACTTTGGCCAAAAATGTGGCCGGGATCCGGAACGTACTTTCCCGTTTTCTCGATTTTTCCTCCACTGAGAAAAATGCGCCGATCCTGGTGAACAATTACGACTGGATGAAGGATTTTTCGTTTATCGATTTTGCCCGTGAAGTTGGAAAACGCATCACGGTTAATTACATGATGGCGAAAGACTCGGTGAAAAAACGCATCGACGGTGAGGGTGAAGGCATGTCCTTTACGGAATTTACATATCAGCTGATCCAGGGCTACGATTTTCAGCACTTGTACAAAACCCACAATTGCCTGTTGCAAATGGGTGGTTCGGATCAATGGGGAAACATTACTACCGGTACGGAGCTGATCCGCCGCATGAATGGCGACGGGGCCAAGGCTTATGCTATGACCTGCCCGTTGATCACGAAGGCCGACGGTACTAAATTCGGGAAATCGGAAGGAGGAAATATTTGGCTGGACGCCGATAAAACTTCGGTGTACGATTTTTACCAGTTCTGGCTCAGAACGAGCGATGTGGATGCGGAGAAATACATCAAAATCTTTACTTTCCTGGATGAAGTAACCATCAATGCGGTAATCGCCGAGCATAAAAAAGACGAAAGCCAGCGCGTATTGCAAAAACGTTTGGCCGAAGAGGTAACGACTTTCGTCCATTCGGAAGATGAGTTGCGCATTGCTATTTTGGCAGCCGGAATTTTGTTCGGAAATTCAACTACGGAAGAATTAAAGCAGTTGAATGATACCGACCTGGACCGGATTTTTAAAGGGGTTCCGAAAGCCACAATTGAGGCTTCCGATTTCAAAGATGGCCTGACGATCGTTGATGCCCTGTCAGGAAAAACCGGCTTCTTACCTTCCAACGGCGAAGCGAAGCGCGAACTGAAGGGCAACGCGGTGAGCGTTAACAAGGAAAAGGTAGGCGAAGGCTTCGTGTTTTCCGAAAATGACCTGATCAACGGGAAATATATCCTGATCGGGAAAGGGAAAAGGAATAATTACATCATCGAGGTGAAGTAATTACTCTCCCGCGGATTACACAGATTTTACTGATTTTGTTTTACATTGATTTTTCGGAAGATTTGCTCAGGGATTGAATCTGTATTAAAATTAACCAAAATCCCCAGTTCTTTATCCGCCAACAAAGTAAATCTATTCGAAATCCCAAATCCAATAATTCACCTTTATAAAATACAGGTAAACTGATTTCTGAATCGACCTTTAATTTTCTTGATTTTAATTCCAATAATAGGGCTTTGTGATTAATCGATTCCAATAAACCGGGACCAAGTTCATTGTAGACTTCAAAAATCGCCCCACGGATTTTATAGCTTAGTTCATTTTCCAGTAACATAAAAGTAGATTTATATTAAAGATAATGAATAATTATAAAAAAAGGAAAATTTAAATCCGTTTGATCTGAGCAATCTGCGGGAAAAATTATCTCCCACCAAAGATCGAGCTCCCCACGCGAATCATGGTGCTGCCTTCGGCGATCGCGATCGGATAGTCGCCGCTCATGCCCATGGAGATTTCCTTAAAATCGGGGTTGAACTTGAAATAATGGCTTTTGATGATCTGGAAATAATTATATAAAGTACGAAATTCATCTTCCACCTGCTCCTTATTATCGGTAAACGATGCCATACCCATCACGCCCACGATGCGGATATTTTCCATTTCGTGATAGGTTTCGCTTTTCAGGATTTCGGTCGCTTCATCGAAATCGAGGCCGAATTTGGTATCTTCCTGCGCAATATGAAATTGCAGTAAACAATCGATAATGCGCTTGTTTTTTCGGGCTTCCTTGTTGATCTCTGCCAGGAGTTTCAGGCTGTCGACAGCATGCACGAGCGCAACGAAAGGCGCCATGTATTTCACCTTGTTCGTTTGCAGGTGCCCGATCAGGTGCCAGGCAATGTCCTTGGGAAGCTGCTCGTATTTATCACACATTTCCTGTACTTTGTTTTCGCCGAAAATGCGCTGTCCAGCCTGGTAAGCCTGCAAAATGTCTTCCACCGGTTTGGTCTTTGAAACAGCAACAAGCGTCACATTTTCCGGCAATCCGGCTTTGAGTTCCAGGATCTTTTCTGCAATCATTCTTTGATGTTGTAAATCGTGAGTCCGCTGCGTAGTTTGGGCTCCACCCAGGTGGATTTCGGCGGCATGATCAGGTGATTGTCGGCTACGCGTTTTACCTGTTCCATGGTAATCGGGTACAGGATGAAGCCCAGCTCGGCTTTCTGCCCGGCGATCGCATCCGAAATGGCCGAGATTCCCAGGTTCCCGCTGACAAACTCAATATTCGAATCCGTTTTGAGGTCTTTAATCCCTAAAAACGGTGTGAGGATGTATTGCGTCAGGATTTCAGCATCCAGGCAGGCCACCGGGTGGTTTTCATCCACGATTTGCGGCTTGCAGCTTAATTTGTACCAGGTGCCGCGGAGGTCCATGGTGATTTCGTGTTCTTTGGCCGGTTTTTGGGCTGAAGCCAATTTTTCAATTTCGAAATTCTGCCCCAGCTTTTCGAGCAAAGCGCTTGAATCCATGCCCTTGAGCGATTTCACCAGGCGGTTGAATTCCAGGATATTCATACGGCTTTCGTCCATCAGGAAAGCCAGGAAAAACTTATGGTTTTGCGTTTTCACCGTTCCGGCGCTTTCGTATTTTTCAGCCAGGCGCGCCGAGGAAGCAGAGCGGTGATGTCCATCGGCAATGTAGGTAACCGGAATCGCGTCAAAAAGTCCAAGCAACTCTTTTTCATCGTCTTTATTGACTAACCAAAGCTCGTGTTTCACCCGGTCGGTGGTCGAAAATTCGTATTCGGGGCGCTCCTGCATGATTTTTTCATAAAGGGCGTTCAGCGCATCGTTTTTCGGGTAGGAAAGCAGCACCGGCTCGGCATTGAAACCCACAATATCGAGGTAATTGGTAAACATTTCCTCGCGGGAAGTGAGCGTTGCTTCGTGTTTTTTCACCAGGTCGCGCTCGTATTCGTCCACACTAGCTCCGGCAATTACACCTACATAGGCGTGATTATCTTTGGTCTGGCGATACAGGTAAATGTGCTCGTCTTTGTCCTGTATCAAAATCCCGGCTTTACAAAAAGCCTCAAACTGTTGCTTGACGTGCAGGAAGCGCTCACGCGAATTGGCTTTTGTTTTCACGATCTCGTTGAATTCAGGATTAATGATCCGGATAAAGGTATACGGATTTTCCTCGAGCTTGGCTTTGAGGATCGATTTTTTATAGGTGTACACCGGCCGTGTAGCCACGAGATGGGCTTTGTCGCGCGCAGGGCGGATTGCTTTGAAAGGTTTTAATTTTGCCATGGTAAAAACGTAGGCGAAGATAAAAAATAATTGAGAATTTAGAGTGAAGAATGGAAAATGGACCCAATTAAAAACGTTTCTTATTTTATTAAAAAAACTTACATTTGAAACATTAACGCTTTTTCGATGGAAAATCAAGCCCGGCAACCCGCTTCTTCCCTTTTTTTGAACGTATTGTGCATTTTAACGTTTTCAGGAACCTTGGTTGATGTTTTAATGAGCGTAATTGGAGCCGGCCTTTCGGGAGGAATGAACAGTCATTTTCTATATTCCTGGGTGGGCGCTTATCTGGCCGGAAGCTTAATGTGTTCCGGGGCTGCGATTTTTATGATTCTGCAAAAGCGCATTGGTTTTTACCTGTATCTCGCAGCCCAGGTGCTTTGTGTTTGGGCGTTGAGCTGCAATTGGATGAATCAGCAACATAGTATCGCTGTATCTCCCGGAACAAATCAATATGTATTTCATGTTGTGATTATTGCTGCTTTTATCGTGATGTACGCGTTCAATTTCAGGCAGCTTAAAAAACAAAGCTAAACCGGTTACGTATTACCCAAAAACCTTATTTTTACTGCATGAAGTCATTTTGTTCCACGCTCGTTTCTATATTCATCCTCACCCTACTTCCTGATCTTTCGCAGGCACAATGTCCCGTGATCCCAGCCCCGGCCAATTTTACACCTGGCGCTGCAGGACATTTTGAGCTAGACAGTAAAACAAGCATTGATTTTAGCGCCGTGCCGCAGCAACTTCAAAATTGGTTTACCGGCCAGCTGAAAAACCTCTACGGAATTACACTTACTCAAAAAACAGGAAAAAAAGCAGCGATAAGCTTCCGCAAATCCCAACTTTCGGTTGCCCCTGATTTTTACAGTCTCCTGGTTTTACGCAAGCAAATCCGGGTAGAATATACCAGTGAGGCGTCCTGTTTTTATGCGCTGTGTTCGCTGCTTCAGCTGATCGAAAATGAAGGAAAAGAGGCCCGGATTGCTACCTGTACCCTCATGGATTACCCGAAATTTGCCTGGCGGGGACTTCACCTGGACGTAAGCCGGCATTTTTTCACGGTTGAGGAAGTGAAACGCTACATTGACCTGATGGCTTTTTACAAGTTCAATACCTTTCACTGGCATTTGACGGACGACCAGGGCTGGCGCATTGAGATTAAACAATTCCCGAAACTGACGGAAACCGGGGCCTGGCGTGACAGTACGGTGAACAAGCATTATACGACCGTTCCGCGCACTTATACCGTGGAGAAATACGGCGGATTTTATACCCAGGAGCAGATCCGGGAAGTGGTACAATACGCGGCCGAACGCTACATCAATGTCGTACCCGAAATCGAAATGCCGGGACATGCCCGCGCAGCGCTCGCCGCCTACCCCGAACTTTCCTGCACCGGTCAACAGCAAGGTGTGGAAGGTTTGTGGGGAATTTTTGACGACATTTATTGCTCGAAACCCGAAGCTATTGAGTTCAATAAAAAAATCCTGGATGAAGTGACCGCACTTTTTCCTTCGCCTTACATTCACATCGGCGGCGACGAAGCTCCCAAGGAACGCTGGAAACAGTGTCCGCATTGCCAGCAGGTAATCCAAGAAAACGGGTTGAAAAACGAACACGGGCTGCAAAGCTATTTCATCAGCCAGATAGCAGCCCACCTCATGACCAAAGGAAAAATACTGATCGGCTGGGACGAAATCCTGGAAGGCGGGCTTCCGCATAATGCCACTGTCATGTCCTGGCGGGGCTATGAAGGCGGGATCGAGGCCGTTCACCAGGGACATTCCGTTGTGATGAGTCCCGGATCACATTGTTATTTTGATCATTACCAAAGCGGCTCTCCCAACGAGCCGATCGCCATCGGGGGCTTCACACCCCTTGAAAAGGTCTATTATTTTGACCCCGTACCCAAAGAATTAAACGAGCAGGAAAAATCCCTGGTCCTGGGTGCGCAGGCCAATCTCTGGACGGAATATATCCCGGATATGAACCAGCTCGAATACATGGCCTATCCCCGTGCGCTGGCTTTGTCACAAGCACTGTGGACCCAGCATAAACCTTCGTATGAAACCTTTCGCGAGGTCCTGGTGAATACGCATTTAAAACTACTGGATAAAAAACAGGTTAATTATTCGAAAGCGCTCTTCTACCCGACTGTGGAAACCCTAAAACAGGGAGATACACTCAGTTATTATTTTGAGAACAAAACTCCTGGCTCGGTGTATTACTATTCGGTATTTTCAGACGGAAAACGACTTAAAATCCCGAACGGGAAAGGCCAGCAGCTTGACTCCCTGCCTTTGTCCTATGTGGAAAGCATCGCCAAGGCTTTTCAGCGTTTCCCGGCCAAAAGACAGCTTGTGCTAGGTATTTCCTGTTTTAAGGACGAGCATTTCCTTAATTATTCGACCTTCAGCTACCAGGTTCATCCGGGACTTGGCTTGCCGGTGAAATTCATCACGCCGCCCAATAAGCGATACACCGGAAAAGAGCAAACGCTTACTGACGGTGTGATTGGCCGCATGCCTTGGAATTCATCCGAATGGGTGGGTTTTGACACCACTACTATCGAACTGGAAATGGACCTCGGTGAGGAAAAACAGATCCAGGACCTGGCCTTCCGCTTCCTGGACGATGAGTCTTCGTGGATTCATGTCCCGGAGCAGGTAGATGTATATGTTTCTTCCGATGGCAAGCAATGGGAAATTTTTATGCTGAATAACGTGAATTCATCCAATTTAGTGGATATTAACGCGCAAGGACGCTACGTCCGCGTTTTCGTTAACAGCAAAAAAAGCATTCCTGATGGAAAACCCGGTGCCGGCCATGTGCCCTGGACATTTATGGACGAACTTGTTTTGGACGTCGAATAATGGAACACACGCAGACAGCACAATTCACTGAATATCAAATACAAAAAGGTTTTTAACAGATAATTCCGATTAGCTGATGGCTTGATTAACGGATTAGCTGATTGTTTAATTACACTTTTAATCTATTGATTTTCAACAACAAAAAGGTTGCTTAACGGATAATCAGCGCTTAAAGCCGAAGCAAAAACCAACCGTTTGATTTTCAATTTTCAAAATTCCGGATTGCCAAATCATTTTCCACGCTTAATTCCATTAACTTCGCGCTATGAAAAAAATCATCACTATCATCGGGGCGCGACCGCAGATCATTAAG
>CBINGV010000211.1:0-6605 GCA_966250255.1 uncultured Flavobacteriales bacterium
TTACGTCGGCTGTGTTTACCGTACAGCCTGAGCCCGGGTAGCCAACGCTCCATCTCAGGGTGTAGGTGGTACCTGCCGTTCCGGAGAAAGTTGTCGTCGGGTTGTTGGCATCCGCAAAAGAACCTCCTGTTCCGCTCACTACTGTCCAGGTACCGCGTGCCGGTAAAGATACGGCTGTTGCGCCAAGGGTTGCGCTGAGTGAACAAACCGATTGGTTGCTTCCTGCAACGGCAGCCGGAGGTGTTTTACATTTACCGATCGCCAGGTTGCCGAAACCGCTCGCTGCCGTGAAAGAAAGTGAGGTGGAAGTCGGCGTTCCGGAAACAGTCGGGTAAGACCAGCTTGATCCATTGTAGATTCCAGTAATGTAGTTGGCTGCCTGTGCAGCAACATCGTTTTGTGCTGCGAGATAAGTTGCCGTTCCTGCATAATTGGTCGAAGCCAAGCCATTGCTGGCGGTCATTGCCCAATAAGTATTCACGCTGATGGTGTTGTCAATTCCCGAGTTGGCAATGTTGGGCTCTTCGCCACTCATGGAGCGGATATTCAGATCACCCGCTGTGAGGTTGGTGAAGGTAAGGCTTGCCGGGTTGTAATTCGTACCGTTCCCGACAGGGAAGAGGTATGCTGCTCCCGTGCTACCGATAGTGCGTTTCAGGTTGTAGTTGATCAAACCTGCTGTACGGACAACCGCGCCGGCTGCATTATTGGTAATGATTACGTCGCGGGTATTTGTTAAGCCATCGAGGTTACCGCCATTCATGGTCAATGTACCTCCGATGGTCAGGTGATTCGTCACCGGGCGAAGAACCGGGCTGTTTGTACCGTTGATCGTCACATTATACAAAGGGATTGCACTGTTTACTTTGAATATTTCACCGGCAGGTGTTGTTCCTGTACCGAATTGGAAAGTACCGCCTGTAATACTTTTTGTTCCGGCGCCACTCAGGATTTCCAATGCCTGGTAAGGTGTTCCGGAAGTACTTGCGTATCTCATCGTGATTGTTCCCCCTGTGATATTGACATTGGCTGTCGCTCCCTGCTGGAAATTGGCAATGCTGGTACTGAGGTTACCCACGGTACACACGTTCAGGGTTCCTCCGGATTGATTATACGTTGAAGTGCTCTGACACTGAAGTCTTCCGGCAACGTTTACCGTTCCGCCCTGGATTTCAATCAAACTTCCTGCCGCCGGCACAAAGGAATCGCCGCTCGCTGTACCCATATTGGTTGTTCCGGCTGTATTTCGGAACAAGCCGCTTACTCCCCAATGGAAGTTTCCGGCGTTAATCGTTCCACCGTTGTTAATAAAGCCTGCTGTTGCAGGGATTGACGGGTTGGAGGTAAACGGGGTGATGGTTGAAGCACTCGACAAGCGGAAGGAACCGTTGGTCAGCGTTAGCGGGTTAACGGTATTATTCAGGGTAATCAAGGACGTTACATCCAGGATATTGGTGTAAGCCGTTCCTTTGTTTACAGTCACATTATAAAAACCTGTCGTAGAGCTTCCGCTTACTGTTTGCAGGACATTATTTCCGTTGAAATTGATGGTATTTGCCGTCGTATAGCTGAAAGTACCATTGTTGGTCCAGTTTCCGCCTACGTTGTGTGTTAAAGATGTTCCGGCAGCAAAAGTTGCCGTGCTGTTGATTGTCAGGTTGCCGTTTACAGTCAAAGCTGCCGTAGCCGATTTTGTTGAATTGTTTGTCAGCGTCAGGTGACCGTAGCTTGTTCCGGCATAAATAGTCTGCGCTGAAGTACTGTAATATTCAACCGTACTGTTATTGTTCAGCGACATGGTGCTGTAATTCAGCGGGAAGTTACTCCCGGTTTGTCCACCGGTAGTTCCCTGCAGCTTCATCAAAGAACCGGAGCTCATGGTAAATGTCCCGCCTGCTGCACCGCGATTTACCACGAAGCCGGTAGGGATATCCAGGGTCCCCTTGATGGTAAGGTCATTGGGACGGAGCGCATTGGTCACAGAGCCTGCAATGGTAACTGCCGGTGTGTTCAGGTTACCGATCTGCAAATGCGGGAAAGTGGTCGCAGCATTATTGAATGTCATTGTCTGGTTTCCGGTGCCGTCCATATTCACATAAGCCGGCAGGTTAGCCGCCGAAGTAATGGCCCGGGCATTGCTGTAAGTCAGGTTGCCGCGAATATTTACAACCCCGGTGCTGCCACCGGTCGCATAAATACCATAAGTATTTCCTGCTGTTGCCGCAAAGGTCGTTGTCCCGTCGTAGTTGACCGTCCCGCCGTTGCCAACAGAAAGGATCAAAGAGGTTGCATTGTTCCCTGCCGGAATATTCAGGTCGGTTGCCCCGTTTACAGTCAGTGTATTCCCTGCAACATTGAGCACAAAATTATCATTGGCCCCACTCACGGTAATGGTAAGTGTACCAACACTTGTAGAGGCGCTGGAAAAAGTAACCGTAGCATCGGAGGTGATGGCCATAATGGCGTCGTCAGCTCCCGTCGGTACACCCGTCGGGCTCCAGTTTGTGGCAGTATTAAAATCTGTTCCTGCTCCGCCTGCGCCAGCCCCGATCCAGTTTTTCTGTGCATAAATCAAACGGTTTCCTGCCGGAGCGGTAACCGATGGTGTGCGGGCAATACCATCAATGGTAATTGAGTTTACCACGGCATCGATCACGTTTCCGCTTGTTGCAGCTGCGGACACATTGTAAGTCAGCCAGAAATAATGTGTGCCGGAAGACAAGGTTTCTGTTCCGTTAAAACTGAAAGCGCCGTTTGGAGCCGCAACCGTTGATCCCCATTGGGTCGTGGTAGCAAATGTCGACGAGCTACCGGTTGACCATAACCTGGCGTTGCTAATATCTGCCGTGCTGGTGGTTCCGGTGGTGTTCAGGGAAAAAGAAGTCAGGTCTTTACAGCCATTCATCACGATCTGGATGCCAATCACTTCCTCGTTGGTGGTTCCCTTGAGTACGTTCGTCGTATTGCTTTGGGTTACCGTACTGGAAACATAGCCGCCGGTGGATGCCGTAACCGTTATGGTGTAATCTTCCACCTGTCCCCAGCTGTTACTTGGAGTACATGCATTTGTAGGATATGCACCATATTCTTTAAATACGCGTAACCTGGTATTCCCGGTGGTAGCTGAACAAGGCACGTTAATCGTTCCTGAAACCGAGCAGCTGGCACAGTTGGTAATGGTTCCGATATCATACGATTCGCCGGCGTCATTAAAATCGCTATCCTGGTTCCAGTCGGCATACACCCGGATATAATTTGTCCAGTTTCCGGCCGTATTTCCTGAAACACTGATTGAAAAGGAACTGCCTTGCTGTGCTGTATTCGAGCCACAGCCAATGCCTGAGAAATCTTCGAGGTCCGGAGTACCGTTTACAGTTCCCGAAGTGCTGTTGTTAATGTTTAAGAAGGTAACATTGGTGATCGGTTCGGTATCGTTTGCAATGTTAACGGAACAATATGCGGTTCCTGCATAACTGAGGCGGATTTGTCCGTTACCACCGGCTCCACCCAGGCGGTTGGTCGCATTTCCTGCTCTTCCGCCGGCACCTCCCGCACCGGTGTTGCCATCAGCGCCGTCACCGTTACTGTTTCGCCCGTTTACGCCTGCATAACCGTCTGTCTGTGCCGTACCACCTGTGATACCGCTGGCATGCCGGTTGGCCAATTGGGTGGATCCCCCGGAAGCACCACCACCACCACTGACATCAGTTCCCAGGTTCTGGCCGGCGCCACCGTTACCCCCATAATTGCTAAACAACAACGTGGCACCCGGGTCGATCACATTGCCTGTTGTCAGCGCCGTTGCTCCCGTACCATAGGTATTGTTCCCGGTAAGCGTTGCCCCGGCACCAACACCATTCACCGCAAGCAGCTTGGTATTGGCGTCAAACCAACTGGCTTCGCCGTTTTGACCGCTATTGCCGGAACCTCCTGTTCCTACATAGTAATTGTAAGTTACTCCCGGAGTTACCGGATAGGTAACTTTGACGTAACCTCCGCCGGAACCTCCTCCACCCATGGACGGGTTTCCGTTTGCTCTTTGGCCTCCACCTCCGGCACCCCATAATTCTACGGTAATCGAAGTAACGCCGCAGGGAGCTGTCCAGCTTCCGCTTCCGGTTGTGGTAATTGTACTGACAACCTGTGCGTCCAGGTGTGTCAGGGAGAAAAACAAAGCAAATACGAAAAGAGAAGCTTTTTGGGTGAAGTGTGAAAAACAATACTGTTTCATCATATGATCTAAAGTTTTTATAGCAGCCCGGGTTTAAACGGGTTTACTGAATGTTTAGTGTCGCGCGATTTAATTTGTAAGTATTAATACGCTGATGCACGTATAAATACGTACAAATTTACGATTTTAGCTACAAAGTTTAACATTAAATAGGTGATTTTTAGCTTTTTTTATCATACCCTGCTTTTGGGTGAATATTTGAGCTGATTCCCGGAAGATTTTTAACGGCGAAACAAGCGCCTGAAAAAGCCCTTTTTCTCAAAGCTATTCCCATAGCCGTAGCCATATCCGTAACCATAACCGTAGCTCTTTTGTTCATCGGAACCGTTCAGGATGACCGTCATGTTGGAGATGCGTTTTTCTTTCGCAAATGTTTCAGGAACACGCAGATAGCGCTTGTCCAGGTAATTGGCGCGCACAACGTAAATGAAAATGTCCGAATGCTGGGTGAGGAGCAGGGTATCCGTCACAATTCCCACCGGTGCGGTGTCCACAATGATGTAATCATAGTGCTTGCGGGCGTACTCAAAAATAGCATTCACTTTCTCATTCATCATGAGCTCAGCCGGGTTTGGCGGTATAATCCCGCTCGGAAGCAAATCGAGGTTTTCAAATTGCGGACTTTGAAAGATAATATCTTCCAGTTTCACGCTCTCGTCGATCAGGTGGTTGGTGATCCCGTTTCGCTCCGGCAAATCCATGTATTTGAGGATTTTTGGTGCCCGGAGGTCCATTTCCATCAGGAGGACCTTTTTGTTGGAGATCGCGTAGGTTGCCGCGAGGTTGAGCGCAATAAAGGATTTTCCTTCCTTGCTCAGCGTGGAAGTAATGAAAATCGTTTGTCCTTCTTCCCGTTTTTTGTTGAGAATGAAGTTGATGTGGGTCCGCAAGAGGCGGAAAGCTTCCGCAATGCCCGTATTTTCCTTTAAACCGGTAATGATCCGGTTTCCGCTTTTGTTCAGCGGGATGTCACCCAGGAAAGGAACCGGGATGACGTTCAGGTCGCGTTTGCTGTGTACCTTCGTGTCGAGGATGTCGCGCAAATGAATCAGGACGATCGGGATGATCAGGCCCAGGAAAAGCGCAATCAGGAAAATGGTGCGTTTTTGGGAAGAAACCTTGACGCCACTCCCGTAAGCATCGTCGATCACCTTGGCATTTGACACCGTTACGGCCAGCGCAATGGCAGTTTCTTCGCGCTTTTGCAGGAGGTAGAGGTAGAGCGATTCCTTGATTTGCTGCTGGCGCTGGATGCCGCGGTACACCCGTTCAAATTTCGGTACGGAAGAAATTCGGTTGGAAGTTTCCATTTCCTTTTTTGTCAGTCCTTTCAGCTTGATGCGCAGCGGTGTAATGAGGTTGTTCAAGCTCTCCTTGAGGCTTTTTTGCAGGTTGAGGATCTGCTCCTCCAGGTTCATGATCACCGGGTTTTTGTCGCGGGCGGTTTTGATCAGCCGGAAACGTTCGAGCACGAGGTCGTTGTATTGTTCCGTGACTTTCTGGATAGAAGGGTCGTCGATCCCGATGTTGGAGGGAATGAGATTGGGCTCGTTGTTCAGTCCAACGACATAATCATACATGTATTCCGCCAGTTTAAGCTGCGTGGAGACATCCAGGATCTCTTTCTGGTATTGCGACTCCGATTCGAGGAAAAAGTTCGCCTCGGAAGACATATCGAGCAGCTTATTCTGTGTTTTGAAGGATTCCGCATCGATCTCCACTTCGGAAAGCTCCTGGTTGATCAGCGTCATACGTTCGTTAATGAACTCGAGCGTATTTTTGGCAATCTGGTTTTTATCGTCAATCGCATCCAGGTTGTGTTGCTTCACCAGGTTGTTGATGATGTCGGTGGCCTTCTCCATGATCGGGTCTTTCAGCGAAAGCTGGATCACATTGGAATTGGGGTTCACCGATTCCACGCGGATAGCGGCGTTGTAGCGGTCAACCACGGCATTTACCGGGCTGATGACGATGCTGATGTTGGATTTCAGCCAGGATTTCCGGTTGATTTCCGCCGGGGTGATGGTGAAATTCCCGTAAGGCGTTTTGGCCTCTTTCCCGAATTCGTAAGTTCCGGTAATCTCGTCCTTATCGTTTTTGATATTGAACTCCGATTCGGATTTGATGAAAATCTTAAACTCCACATTCAGGTTGCTGTCGATGTTGTCTTTCTGAATGACGAGGGGCGGATATTTGTAATGTTCTATGGCAATCGGTCCTTCTTTCGTGAAATACTGTACCCGGAGGTTGAGCTCTTCCACCACTTTTTTGAGCAGGCGCCGTGATTTGAGGATCTCGATCTCATTGTCGATGTTGTTCTTTTCCTTGAAAATCCCCATGTCCTCGAAGGCCGTGAGGTCTGTGATCGAGTTCC
>CBINGV010000212.1:0-6501 GCA_966250255.1 uncultured Flavobacteriales bacterium
ACAGCTTTTGCAATGTGGGCCCGGGTCCGCACCAGGTGAATATTAATGACACCAGCTCGATTTACGGGCACCTCAACCAGCAGCTCATTTTGGGTGAAACAATTCCTTCACAAGCCCAGGATGATGTCGAAGTAACCTACAGATGGGGCGACGGCACTTCGACGAGCATTACGGATGATGCGCTGCTCGAAGATTCCGATAAGGGAGCTGCTTCACACATATATACAGGCTACGGAAGCTACGATATTACACAAATCATCACCAATCACACCACAGGCTGCCTGGACTCCACCACAACAACGATTGCCATTACCTTTAACGAAAGTGATTTTGTGTTTAATATTGACGGAAATGACTCGGTGTGTTTCCGCTCTCCTTTTTCATTAACACCTCAATATGACACGCCGCCCGGGCACGACCCCATGACTTATGCTTTCAGTTTTTTCAGAGGCGGAGTTCCTTACGCCACTTATTCCAACGCGAGCCCGGTTGACACCTTCTATTCCGCGGAACTTGCGCTCTTGATCCCGGGAATTTACAACACACGGCTTATCACGACGAACAGCTTTGGATGTAAGGACACCGCTTTCAACAGCCTCACGGTTTTTCAACTTCCGATGGCCAATATTGTCCTGGATGCCGATACCGTTTGCATCAACAGCCAGGCTACTTTTAATGCCTCGGGATCGCAATTCGGAGGGTATAATTCCGGCTGGGGCGAGTTTAGCTGGAGTTTTGGCGACGGAAGCGCCCCGTTTACAAGCCCTTCCCTCCACCAGGATTTCACGCATCCTGTCGGGGATTCCCTTTGGGTTTACCTGGTAGCGAAAGATGGCTTTGGCTGTGTTTCTTCGAACGTAGACTCTATCCGGGTGAGCGGGGTCAAACCCCTGGCTGATTTTTCCCTAAAGGATATCCTGTGCAATGAGGTCGAGGAAAGCATCGACGGAACTGCCTCCACCGGTTTTGGGCCTTTAAGCTATCACTGGTCCCTGGATGGCAATGTTTTAAACGGAAGCGATCCGGTACTTTTAAACGCCATCAGTATTTCGCCGCCTGATACCAACATCATGGCCTATACGTATCGATTGATCGTTACCGACAACTATTCCTGCCGCGATACGCTCGAAAAGGAAGTGCTGGTTTCGAATCCCTTTGTCTTGAGCATCGACACCCTGATCAGCGCGAAGTATATTGACGGCAACGGGAATTTTACCTGCCCGCCGGTAGTGGTTGATTTTGATTCGGAGCACCAGTCCAACTGGCCGGTAAGCAACATTGACTGGTCTTTTGGCAATGATTTCGATACGGACATTGATTCCCACAACGAAGACCCCGAAGGAATCCAGTACACACAGGCAGGTTCGTATTCCTATTTTGTAAACTTCACCGAATCGGTCAGCGGCTGCGTGTTCGGGGCGGCACAATCGCCCTACCTGGTCATTGGCGGGCCTCACGCGGAAGTTTTGATCACCGCTGATTCGACCGATCAGTGCGGTCTGAGGTTCCTGTTTGAAATCCTCGAAGAATCGGACAACCTGGACAGCTGGACCTGGGACCTGGGTGACGGAAATACCGTACACAGCTCAGACCTCGACAGCAATTCATTTTATCACACTTACCTGGACGTCAACAGCTTTAACCCGGTGATTACCTTAATGGATGATTCTTCGAACTGCCATGTCCCGATCAACCATACGCTTATAGCGGAAGGCAACGGGCTGGAAGCTTTTTTTACCGTTGATCCGGAAGTACTCACCATCGGCAATTCGGCCACCTTTTTTGACGGTTCAGTTGCTACCAACAGCCAGATTGTCAGCTGGATCTGGGATTTCGGTGATGGCTCAGGCGACACCAACACCACGGATATTTCCGTTTCGCACCAATACATGACGCCATACGATCCGTTGATTACGCTCACCATCGTGGACGAATTCGGCTGTACGGACCAATACCAGCTGCCATTAACAATTAAAATAGAAGTATTGTTGCCCAATGTCCTTACGGGTGTGGGAACCAATGGTCCCAACTCGACCTGGACGCTTTTTGCTGATATTTTCAGCCACTTTGACCTGCTGGTTGTCAATCGCTGGGGAAATGTTGTTTACGAAGGAAGCCGGGACCCGCTCAACCCAACTTATTTGTGGGATGGAGTTGACTACAAATCCGGGAAATTGTGCAACGACGGGACTTATTTTTACATACTGAAAGGAACCCTGATTAACGGAGAAAGTTATGTTTTACAGGATTTCCTGACGCTGCTGGGTAAACAAAACTAAAGCGGCGATTTGGAGGAAAAACTCAGGACTTCGCCGCTGCGCGGATGCTGAAAGCTCAGGGTTTTGGCATGCAAGGCAATCCGTCCGGGCAAGGTGCTTTTCGCCCCGTACTTTTTGTCCCCAACAATCGGGTGGCCGATCTCCTGCATGTGGACCCGGATCTGGTTTTTGCGTCCCGTAGACAGGTTCACTTCCAATACTGAGCTATTATTGCGGTAATCCAGCAGTTTGTAATGCGTCACAGCCTCCTGCCCGTAAGTCGGGTTTTGGCTCGAATGCACTTTCAACGCCTTGCTTTCGCGTAAGTAGGAATGAATGGTTTTTTCGCGTTCTTTGACACGGCCCTCCACCACGGCAATGTAGCTGCGCTGTTTGATCTCGTCGTTCCAGTTTTTTTGCAGGCGAAGCTTCATCTGCTCGCTTTTGGCAAAGACCAGCAAACCGGAAGTTTCGCGGTCCAGGCGGTGCACCACAAAAACCTTGTTGTCGGGATTTTCTTTTTTGACATGCAGGCTCAACGTGTGATACAAAGTTCGGGTTTTGACCTTTTCCGTAGAAATCGTCAGCAAGCCGGCCGGTTTGTTCACCACGATAATATCCTGGTCTTCAAATACGATTTTCAGCCCGGGAATTTCCGGCGTTTTGACCTCCTTTTTCCCTACGGTAAGCAATTGCCCTTTTTCGAGCGGGAACTTGAAGTGCGTTTGTGTTACGCCGTTTACCTGTACAAGCTTATTGCGCAGCAGGGATTTGATATTATCGCGGCTTTTCCCGGGAAAAACTTCCTGCAGGTAGGCCATCAATTCGGCATTTTTATCCAGTTTGAATTTAAATTCCTGGGTTTTGCTTTTTGTTTTCATCAGCGGGAAAAGGCATACATTAAAATATTCGCACCCATTTGCAAGGCTTCTTTGCGTTTTTCCGGCGGGTCGTTATGCACCGGTTGATCTTCCCAACCGTCGCCTAAATCCGTTTCATAGGTGTAGAGCAATACAAGTTTCCCCTCGTGGAAAATCCCGAAAGCCTGGGCGCGCTTGTCGTCGTGCTCATGAATTTTCGGCAGGCCGTTGAAATTGAATTTCTGGTGAAAAAGCGGGTGATTGGAGGGCAATTCCACCAATTCGCTGTTCGGAAATACCTTTTTGATCTCCACCCGGATAAACTGGTCCATCCCGTAGTTATCATCAATGTGCAGAAAACCGCCCGCCTCCAGGTAGGTACGCAGGTTATCCGCTTCGGATGATGAAAAGACCACGTTTCCGTGACCGGTCATGTGCACAAAGGGGTACTGGAACAAATCCGGACTTCCGACATCCACGTAAGGCACATCTTCGGCGATGTCCATTTTCAATTCGCGGTTGCAGAATTTCACCAGGTTAGGCAATGAGCTCGGGTTGGCATAATAATCCCCGCCGCCTTTGTACTTCAGGACGGCTACTTTAAAAGTTCCCTGGGCATAAAAGAGCTGTGGAAACAGCAGAAGGACTATTGCGATCAGTTTTTTCATTCGAATAAAGTTTTGGCGAACATACAGGCATAAAGCGCTGCCGTTTCGGTGCGTAAGCGGTTTTTTCCCAGAGTTACCGGATCAAAGCCCTTTTTGAGAATCGTATTGATCTCCGCTTCCGTAAAATCACCCTCGGGACCAATCAGGATCGGGTAAGCGGTTTTCTGGAAGGTACTTCGTAAAGCGAGCTTGTTGGCCGGGTAACAATGTGCCACGGCGCCTTTGGGGTGTTTTTCGAGGAATTTCTCGAGGGGCAGCAAAGCATTCAGCTTCGGCAGGTATTTGCGCTGCGACTGTTTCATGGCCGAAACCATGATTTTGTGCAGGCGGTCATCTTTTACAATTTTGCGCTCACAATTGTGCGTCAGGATCAGGCTGATTTCCGTAATCCCGAGCTCGGTTGCTTTTTCCACGAACCATTCCAGGCGTTCCATATTTTTGGTCGGGGCAACGGCAATGTGCACCTGCACCGGCGAAGGTTCTTCAAACTGGAAGGAGTTGATTTTCAGCGCACATTTTTTGGAATTATCCTCCGTAATCTGTGCCTCAAAAACATAACCTTTGCCATTCAGCAAGCCCAATTTGTCCCCTTTTTCGAGACGCAGCACTTTACAGGCATGCTTCGACTCTTCTTCCGGCAGGATGAAGTTTTTATCGTCTTTGCTCAATTCAGGCGTGTAAAACCAATTCATCAGTGCAATAGTTTAAATACCATTTCTTTCATCAATTCGCCGTCGGTCACATCCCCCGTACTCCCAACCCCTTTGGATTTGAGATCGTATTCGTGCAATACGGAAATGTTTTTGGCAATGCGTTTCGGCGGGTAGAGCTTGGAGGCGTTGATGTAATCTTTTACAAAAAAGGGATGCACCTTAATGTCGGAAGCGATGGCCTCCGGCGAGCGGTTTTCGAGGAAATGGATGCGCATCAGCTTCACAAACAGGTTGAAAGCCTGGGCAATTACCACCACCAGCGGACCGGATTTTGGGTTGTGCGTAAAATAATTCACGATCCGGAAAGCCTTCGGCACGTCTCCGATCTGGATGGCGTTGACCAGCTCCGTGATGTTAAAATCCTTGGAGATCCCGATATTTTCTTCGATGTGCACTTCATTGATCGTCGTCCCGGCCTGGATTAAAATCGTGAGCTTGTCCAGCTCGTTGGTGATTTTACTGAGGTCATTCCCCAGGAAATCAACCAGCAAAGTCGCCGCTTTCGGGGTGATGGAGTACGAAGTTGACTTCAGGTAAGTATTGATCCAATCGACCAGCTTGTAGTCGCGCACTTTTTCTGACAGGAACACTTCCCCGTTTTTGGAGATTTCCTTATAGAGCTTTTTGCGCGAATCGAGCTTTTTGTATTTGTGGGCCAAAACCAGCACCGTTGACGGGTTGATGTCTAAAAAATAGCTTTCGAGCAGCTCCAGGTCTTTGTCTTTGATATCCTGGGCTTCGCGCACGATAACCAACCTGCGTTCGGACATCATCGGGAAATTGCGGGCCTCACCGATCAGGGCGATCACGTCGGCGTCTTTCCCGTAAACGATCGTTTGGTTGAAATCACGTTCGTGCTCTTCGAGGACTTCTTCTTCAATCGTTTTGGAAATCAGGTCGATGTAATACGGCTCTTCTCCGTGCAGGAGGTAAACCGGCTTGAATTTTTTCGCTTTGATTTCCTTGATCAGGGCTGTATAGTCCATGAAACAAAGTTAAAGAATATTATTTAATTTTGCAGGTATAAAATCTGCACAATAACGATGTTCACCCCACTCAATCTCCCGATGGCCAATCTCAAGCTTTCCCGGCAGGAAGAGCAGGTTTACGTATGGTGTGAAATCCGGAAGAAAAAACTGCTGTTAAGCCCCGAAGAATGGGTACGGCAGCACCTCATTCATTACCTGGTTTACCACAAAAATTTCCCGAAAGGACTGATCGCCTCCGAGGTGGAGATCCGGGCCAACCGCCTGAAACGCCGCTGTGATCTGCTGGTTTACAACCAAAAGCTCGAAATTCAGCTGCTGATCGAATGCAAGGCGCCGGATGTGCCACTCAGCGCAAAAGTGATCCAGCAGGTCATCCATTACAACAACCAGTTGCGGGTACCGGTGATTGCTATTTCAAACGGCTTGCAGCACGAGATTATTTCGATTAATTACGAAACCAACGAGTTTAGCCGCCTCGAGGACTTTGAATGGGAATAAAAAACTGAGAACTGAAAGTTACGATTTTATACCATTCATTTTTAATTTTCCCTTTTCAATTCTTAATTTTTCATGTACTTCCAATGCCTGTGCTTGCCCTCTCCCATCCATTCAATTGCCTGGGCAATGCGCTTATCGCGGGTGGCATCGGTTTTTGCTTCGAGGATCCATTCGTTGTATTCCTTGCGGTGGCTATTGGAGAATTTTTCGTAGGCCAGCTGTGCGGCTGCATCCTTTTTAAGCGCTTCGAGCAACTCAGGTGATTCGCTAAAATTCCCGCTTTTGGACGGCGGGGTTTTCGGAACGGTTTTACCGGCAAGTGTCAGCTCCACCGCTTCAAATACCATTGCTTTGAATAAGTCTTCGCTCGGCAGGTCTTCCAGTTTGGTCATTTTTCCCAGATCACCCATACCCTCCTTTTTGAAGGCTTCATTATTCATCAGCGGGGCCAGCCAGAAACCAAAGCTGCAATGATTTTTAAATGACGCCATGCTGCAGAGAATTTTCCCGTTCAG
>CBINGV010000213.1:0-6444 GCA_966250255.1 uncultured Flavobacteriales bacterium
GAATCCCGCAAAGAAGGAATAGAGCGTATTTTAAGCGTTTCCAGCCCGGATGTCATTCTCCTCGACGATGCCTTTCAGCACCGGAAAGTGCAAGCCGGTTTTTCGGTCCTCGTAACGGAGTTCAGGGCGCCTTTTTTCACCGATTTTCTTTTCCCTGTTGGCCGTTTACGGGAAGCCCGCTCCGGAGCGAAACGGGCCGATCTGCTGCTGGTAAGCAAATGCCCTGAAAAACTGGCAGATGCAGAAAAACAGGAATTTATCCGTCGCTCGGGATTTCCCCCCGACAAGGTGTTTTTTTCACGCATCGGCTACGAAAAACTGCTTCCTTTTTCAGTGACGACCAGTCCGGATGCTGAAAATATCCTGCTCGTAACGGGAATTGCCAACCCCGAGCCTTTGCTGAAACACCTCGAAAAGAACTGCCGGGTCGAATGCATGCGCTTCGGCGACCACCATCAATTTTCTTTGGCCGATATAGCCAAAATTCACAAAAAATTTGATACTTTTGCCACTGATAAAAAAGCCATCGTTACAACCGAAAAGGACTACGTCAGGTTAGTTGCGCCTGAATTTACTTCTTTCATTTCTGAAAAACCGTGGTATTATCAGGAAATTTCGGTAAAAATCGACCGGGATGAAGCATTTTTAAACAAAATAAAAGAATATGTTGGAAAAATTTAATGAAACGGTAAACTATTTGAAGAGTAAAACGCAGGTTCAGCCTACAATCGGGATCATTTTGGGGACCGGCTTAGGTGGCCTCGTGAAAGAAATTGAAATCATTGACGAAATCCCTTACGAGTCCATCCCGAACTTTCCTGTTTCGACGGTGAAGGGGCATCACGGGCGTTTGATTTTTGGGAAACTGGGTGGTAAATCCGTGATCGCAATGCAGGGCCGTTTTCATTATTACGAAGGCTACGATATGAAGCAGGTCACTTTCCCGGTGCGTGTTATGAAGCTGATGGGAATTGAAAAACTGTTTGTAAGTAACGCCTCCGGTGGTGTAAACCCGGATTTCGAGATCGGTGAGATCATGATCCAGGACGACCACATCAACCTCTTTCCGGAGCATCCGCTGACCGGCCCGAACATCGAAGAATTCGGAACCCGTTTCCCGGATATGAGCAAGCCTTACGATCACGACCTGATCAAGCGGGCCAAAGAAATCGCAGCAAAAAACAACATTAAAGTTTCAACAGGAACTTATGCCGGTCTGACGGGTCCTTCCCTCGAAACACCGGCAGAATACCGCTATATCCGCAACATCGGCGCTGACGCGGTTGGTATGTCGACCGTTCCGGAAGTGATCGTTGCCCGCCATATGCACATCCCATGCTTTGCGGTTTCAATTATCACTGACCTTGGGGTGCCCGGCAAAATCATGGAAGTGACGCACGAAGACGTTCAGCGTGTTGCCGAGCGCCAGGAGCCGAAAATGACCCTGATCATGAAAGAATTGATCTCAGGGCTTTAATATTCAAATGTGAATTTTGGGTTTCTCCCCTTGAGGGGAGAGTAAGAGGGGTGACAAAATCGTAGATCGCAGGAGTCCTCCCCTCAATCCCCCTCCAAAGGGGGAAGCCTGAATTCATCTCATAATTCAAAAAACGTGAGAGAAAAATACCAGGTAGTTATCGGTTTGGAAGTACACGCCCAGATGCTTACGAAATCCAAGGCGTATTCCAGCGATGTAAACGAATATGGGGCCATGCCGAACACCAATGTCAGCGTGATCACCCTCGGTCATCCGGGAACACTGCCCGTGATGAACAAAAAAACGATTGAATATGCGATTAAACTGGGGTTGGCTTGCCATTCCCATATAGCAGAACAGCAGTTTTTTGCCCGTAAGAATTACTTTTACCCGGATTTACCGAAGGGTTACCAGATCACCCAGGACAAAACCCCGATCTGTACCGGGGGATACATCGGGATTAAAGACGATGAAGGCAAAAGCAAGCACATCGGCCTGACCCGGATCCACATGGAGGAAGACGCCGGGAAAAGTATCCACGATGTTGATGTTTATGATACGTTGGTGGACTTGAACCGCGCCGGTGTTCCCTTGCTCGAAATTGTTTCCGAGCCGGATATCCGCTCTTCGCAGGAAGCCTACAATTACCTGACGGAAGTCCGTAAATTGCTGCGTTACCTCGAGATTTGCGATGGTAACATGGAAGAAGGCTCCATGCGTTGTGACGCCAATGTTTCCGTAATGCTGAAGGGTACGACCGAATTCGGGACGAAAGTGGAAGTGAAAAACATGAACTCGATCCGCAACGTGCAGCGCGCCATTGAATTCGAAATCGACCGCCAGATTGAAACCCTGGAAAGCGGCGGTAAGCTCACACAGGAAACCCGCTCTTTCGACGCCCTGAAAGGAATTACCATTTCCATGCGTTCCAAAGAAGCAGCTAACGATTACCGTTATTTCCCGGAACCGGACTTGCAGCCGATCCGCGTGACCGAACAGCAAATTGCAGCCATTAAAGCGGAAATGCCTGCGCTTCCGAAGCAGCTGTTTGACAAATACACCAAGGAGCTTGGACTATCCGAATACGATGCCTATAACCTCACAGATCAGAAATATATCGCCCTTTATTTTGAGGAATTGATTCAATCGACAACGAATTACAAAGCGGCGGCAAACCTGATGATGGGGGAGGTCAAATCCTACCTCAACCAGAACGGGCTTGAAATTTCTGCTTTCCCGCTGAAACCGGCGAAACTGGCGGAGCTGATCACCCTGATCGATGGAGGAAAAATTTCCACTTCGGTAGCTAATCAGCGTATTTTCCCGGAATTACTGAGCCATCCTGACCAGGACCCGCTGGCCATTGCTACGCGTTTGAACCTGATCCAGGAGTCGGACGAAGGCAGCCTCAAAGCCTATATTGAGCAGGTAATTGCCCAAAATCCGGCTGAAGTGGAACGCTACCGCTCCGGTGAAAAACAGCTGGTCGGCTTTTTTATGGGGCAACTCATGAAAGTTTCCCAGGGGAAAGCCGATCCGAAGCAAGCCAATCAATTGATGCGTAATTTATTAGAACAATAACATGAAAAAACTGATGTTCCTCCTGGGCTTCGGCCTGCTGCTTTTTTCCTGCAGCGATCCAGCCGAAGAAGCTGCGACTCAAGAAAATGGGGAAGAGGGTACCGAAATGAAGCAGAACCTGCCGGATAACTTTGAAATTCGCGGGAAGATCACGGGTGCGGTGAACCAGCCGCTCACGCTCGAAGCTGTAAGCAGCAAAGGGACCATCCAGCTCGCTACAACGGTGATAGGCCAGGACAACAGTTTTGTGTTAAAAGGCAATATCCAGGGCATGGGCATGTACCAATTGCGATTGGGATTGCTCGATACGAAAATTATCCCGCTAACCCTTTCCCCGAAGGATAAGGCGACGTTGACGGCAAATTATGAAAGCTATGAGATCCTGCCGGTTTGGGGAGGAACGAGCTGGGCGCAGCCGCTTACGGAATACATGGTGAAATTCAATGATTTTGCGATCAAGCAAACCGAGTTGGTAAAGCGGGCGGAAAAAGAAAAACTGACCCAGGAACAGCAGATTGTTGAATTCATCAAATTGCGTAAACCACTGGATGATTTTGCAAAAAACACGATGCTCAAAGACCCGTCGAACCCGGCGAACATTGTTTTGTCAACTTCGCTTACCCCGGCGATGGGTTACGAATACTGGGATGAAAGTTTTCTTGACGTGTTTAAAAAAGTGGCAAACGCTTATAAGGCCAAATACAAGGATTCGCCGATTGCAGAGTCCATGTTGAAGCAGGCACGCCAGATAGAAGCCGGGCTTGAAGATTACAAGCTCGCCAAATCCGGTAAAAAACTGGCTCCTGAAATCGCCCTGAAAGACCCGAACGGGAAAGTTATCAAGCTCTCTTCGCTCCGGGGAAAGGTCGTGTTGGTTGACTTCTGGGCTTCCTGGTGCAATCCGTGCCGCCGCGAAAACCCGAATGTGGTCAATATGTACAACAAATATAAAGACAAAGGGTTTACCGTTTACAGCGTTTCCCTCGACAAAGATCCGGAAGCCTGGAAACGTGCCATCAAAGCTGACGGGCTGATCTGGCCAAATCACGTAAGCGATCTTCTCGAATGGAATACGCCTTTGATGCAAACCTATGGATTTAACTCCATCCCATATACGGTTTTGGTCGGAAAAGACGGAAAAATCCTCGGAACAAACCTCCGAGGAGCAAATTTGGAACAAAAATTGAAGGAAGTTTTGTAAATTTGTTCATATGAAATACATCAAAGCGCTTGCTACAGTTTTATTCCTCGGGAGTTTTTTGGGTCTGAATGCCCAGGTCAAAGCCAAAGTTTCCGGTGAAATTTTCAATGGAAAAGGGGACAGCATCTTCGTTTCCCGCATCGTTGGAAACAAGTATGTTGACCACCTCAAAGGAAAACTGGACAAAAAAGGCGCTTTTGTACTTGAAGGAAAAATACCGGCCCCGGATTATTACGTTTTCCGTCTGGGCAATCAAAGCATCAATATCATTCTCCGGAAAGATTCCGACATTAAAATTTATGGTGATGCCCAGAAATTCATGCAGTATCATAACATTGTCAATTCAGATGAAACAGTGAAGCTGAACGAATTTGTGGACCAGATGCGCCTGTACAACTACAAAAAAGATTCGGCTACCCAATACCTGCGTACTCACCCGGAGCAGGAAAAAGCCATCAACGAATCCTTCTATATGGTTTACCTCGAATTCAAGTCCTACAAAGATCGTTTTTTGCAGGAAAATCCGAATTCACCGGCCTTGTTGCCCATGCTCAGCGAGATTGACCCGGATAAGGAATTCCCGATGTATGAGCAAGTGGTGTTAAACCTGGTGAATGGCTTCGGTGAGTCGCCGTCAATCGAGCAAACGAAAGTGCAGTACGAGCAAATGCTCGCCAAGAAACAAGCAATGAGTTTTCTCGACCCGGGGAAAGAAGCACCGGACTTCACGCAGAATAAATCCGACGGCACTCCGTTAAAACTTTCCGATTTGCGTGGGAAAGTGGTGCTGCTCGATTTCTGGGCTTCCTGGTGCGGCCCTTGCCGCCAGGAAAATCCGAATGTGGTGAAATTGTATGAAAAATACAAAGATGCCGGTTTTACCGTAATGAGCGTTTCCCTCGATAACCAGCAGGCCAACTGGCTCAAAGCGATTGAAAAGGACAAGCTTGCCTGGCCAAACCACGTGAGTGACCTCAAAGGCTGGCAGAATGAAGTCGCAAAATTATACCGCGTAACCGGTATTCCCTTTACTGTGCTTTTGGACAAAGAAGGTAAAATCATCAACAAAAACCTGCGTGGCGCCGATCTCGAAAACACCCTGAAGGCCATTTTTGGATTCTGATTATGCAGGAAAACCCCAACGGAAAAATATACTTTGCATCCGATTTTCATTTAGGTGCACCTGACTATGAACGTAGCCTGGAACGTGAAAAAAAGATTTGTGCCTGGATGGACGAAATCCGGCCTGATTGCAACGAGCTTTTTCTGGTAGGCGATATTTTTGATTTCTGGTTCGAGTACAAACAGGCCATCCCGAAAGGTTTTGTACGCTTGCAGGCCAAAATAGCCTCCTTTACGGATGCAGGCATTCCCGTCCATCTTTTTACAGGTAATCACGACATGTGGATTTTTGATTACCTGCCCAAAGAATTGGGGGTTCAATTACACCGCAAACCCATCGAGCGCCATTTTTTCGGTAAATTACTGCTGATTGGCCACGGTGACGGCCTCGGGCCCGGCGATTGGAAATACAAATTCCTGAAACGGTTTTTTGCCAGTAAGCTCTGTCAATGGCTCTTTGCCCGGTTTCATCCCAATTTTGGGATAGGCTTGGCGAACTGGTCTTCCCGTTCCAGCAGGGCGGCAACAGGCGGGAGTGATGAAATTTTCCATGGTGAAGATAAAGAATGGCTGGTGATTTACTGCAAAGAAAAAATGCAGGAAAAACCGTATGATTTGTTTATCTTTGGCCACCGGCATTTGCCTCTTGAAATCCGTATTGCTGAACGCGCGATGTATTACAACCTGGGAGACTGGATCAAATACTACACTTACGGCGTACTTGATGAACATGGTTTCCATCTGAAGAAATGGGAAAAATAGCCGCTTAATTTTTTTTGCGAAACATGAAACACTTTATTCTTCTTTCCAGTCTTTTTGCCTTCCTGTTCATGCAGCTTTCCTTCCGTTCGGACGATCCGGGCCTGGAAAACAAGCAACTGAAAACAAAGCATGTGGTTATTCTCGTTATTGACGGGCCACGCTACAGCGAAACCTTTGGCGATGAGGCCTGTACCTACATTCCGCGTATGGGCAAAGAAATGGTTAAAGAAGGGGTGCTTTATACGCAATTCATGAATAATGGGGTGACGCATACCACCCCCGGCCACACGGCAATCACTAC
>CBINGV010000214.1:0-6424 GCA_966250255.1 uncultured Flavobacteriales bacterium
GTAGCTTTTGGTCCACAGGCGGTTTCCCATACTGTCAACCTGCGAAATAAAAGCCTGCGAACTGGCCGTCACACTACTCGTGGAACCGGTCAGTAAATAACTGGAATCCGCCAATTGCACGATTCCCTCCCCTACTTCGTAGCCCTGATCGGAATAGGCCTTGAAAAAGGAAATCTGCGCCCGGCCGGAAACAGCCAGGAAACAACAGCAAAAAACAAGAAATTTCAGGCGGGCCATCGTTTAATTTTCTGTGTTATTGTCTTTTTTGGACGATTTTCCTCCTTCCGGCTGGATGCCTTTCGTGATACCCATCAGTTCCTGCATCGTGCGCTGCATGCTGTCCGGCGAACCATCCAGGAAAATCATATTTCCTTTGCCGTTTTCCGCGAAATGCTTCATGGCTTCCGTCCACATGGAGAACAAAATCAGGGATGAATCAAGGTCGGCCACCTTCATTTCTTTGGCCGCTTCTGTCATACCGATCGCTACTTCCTGGCGGAATAAGGCCACACCTTGTCCTTGAAGCTGCGAGGCCTCTTTTTGTGCCAGCGCCGCAATTTTGATGGCATTTCCTTCGGCTTCCGCCGCTTTGGTTTTGGTAATCAGCAAGGCCTGGCCTTCGTTTTCGGCTGCAGCTTTGAGGTTACTACTCGCTACCACCTGTGCCATGCTGCGCATAATCGCTTCATCGAAGGCAATATCATTGAGCTGCAAATCAAGCAGGTGATAACCCCATTCTTCGAGGATTTCATCGAGATGGCTTTTCACTTCCTGCACGATTTCCGTACGCAGGGAAAGTACCTCCGCCTGTTTTTTGGTCGCCACAAAGGCACGGATCGAACCTTCCACCGTGCGAATCAGCGCCTGCATGAGGTTTTGCTCGTTAATGAATTTGAATGCCACATTTTTGATCGTGTTTTCATCCTGGTTCAGCACCGCAAACAAGAGCATCGCTTTGAAATTCACATTCGCCTGGTCCTGGGTGGTAGCCGTAAACTCGAGTTCCACGGAACGGTTCTGGATGGATACGCGCTTGTAAATCTGCTCAATGATCGGAATTTTGAAATTCAGTCCGGGCTCCATGATACGGCGGTATTTCCCGAAAATTGTAACGATCGCTACCGTTCCCTGCTGCACGGTGCGAAAACTGAATAACAACAGGAGAAGTACCAATCCCCCGATAATCCCTAAAATAGCCGCTTGTGTCATCTTATTTTGTTTTTAGTTTAATTCTTATAAAATACTGCGGAAGCTCAATCCCAGCATCTGCCCGTAGCCGCTTTTGGAAATTAATCCCCAGATGTCCTCGGTTCCGATCCCGAAATCGCATTTCCCTTTGCGGACGGCTGCATAAATACCGCCGCGAAACAGCCCAAAACCGCCATAAGAAACGCTTCCGCCAACGTGAACCTCTTCCGATAATTTGTGATCGATTCCGAAATACAGTTTCGGAACATAGCTCAGGCGCGGGTACAATTTTACCCCGAAAAAAGACTGGGTTTGGAGTTCCGAATCTTCTTTGATCACCTTCCCGAACTGCAGCATCGCCGGCAGCGCAATAATCTGCTTCACCGTGTCGGTTTTTACGCCCAGGGTATCCAGCCAGGAAACCTGGTCAAAAGATTGCTGCTCGTTTTTCAACAAGTCATTCAGGTTAAACCCGCCAAAAGCCAGCGAGGAATCCACTTCATAAGTTTGCACCGAGCGAATGCCAGCAAAACCTAGGTTCCGCACCTTAAACTGGAAAAAAGCCCGGCTGTTCTTTCGCCAGTCGACTTCAAAATTCACACAAAAATTCAGGGCGAAGCCCAGACCTTTGCTGAAGGCAGACGAATACGTATTTTTCGACCAGGCATCCAGGGCAAAATGTGCCTGCGAGGAATCGGCGCTCAGGTAAAAACTCCCGTCACGTACTTCGGCCTCGAAATAATTCTGGACGTTAACGACATTCAGGCTCACCCAGGATTTATTCTTGCGGTTGATGATGCCCAGGCCGAAATTCTGAAAGTCGATGTACTGGAACTCCGACCCACTGAAATCAGCGCTGTCGCCCACATAGGCCGAATTGCCGTAAAAAGCCAGCTTAAAGGCATCTTTGGCATATACGCCCGCCAGCAGGGATTGATAAGCTACTTCGGCCATGACGCCGTATTTTTTTCCCTTGAAAGGGCTAAGCTTGTAATCCGCCACGATTAACTCGCCGGTAAATTCCCGCCCGATCCGGTTAATATCATTGTGCTTATTGAGGCTCCGGTCTTTAATTTCATCCGTCAGCGTGCCCCCTTTGAGCATAATGGAACTGAATTCATTACGCAGGGCTGAAGTCTGGATATCATGAGAAGCCCGGAAACTGAGCATCCAGGTCTGTGTAGAATCAAAACGCAAACGTTCCGGCAAGGTGATTTGCGCCCGGACCACCAAAGCCATCAAAAGCATTCCGCTTAAAAGTGCTTTTTTCATTCGCCGAGGTGGTTTTCTAGTTTGAAATTCGTTTGGATTTTTACCAGGAAAAAAGCCTTTTCCGGGATCGAAACCACCTGCGTATTGCCCATCGCATCAGGCGTATTGAGTGTTAGTGACACCCGTATTTTTTTGATATCATTCAGCCTAAGCAGCAATTCTTCCGGGAAAGGGACCGTCAGCTGGCTTTTTTGGGAGGGAATGCCAAGACTGGTTGTTGCCCCGTAATTCCCGGACGGGATCTGCTGTAAATTTGTAATCGCATGAATAGACTGATCGTTGACATCGTAAAATTCCAGCGCAAGATCGCCCGAAAAAGGAAAGGCGTTTTCGAGTTTCAATACGAGATTGCCGCTCTGGACCTGGGTTTTGGTATAATCCTGCTCAATCGCCAGATCAAAGGTATCCGAGATCACGAGATTGTTCATCCCGATATTCAGCGGCATCTGGGCATGCACTTCCACATCCAGGGCACTTTGAGGGAAAAATTCGTCCCATCCGCCTGAAGTATTTCCCCAGGGATTGAGCTGAATTTCGTAATCGATCAGGGTTTGATCGCCCAGGTTTTCGATAAAGCTTTCGAGGTTTGAGTTCCCGCCATCAAAACTTACGGTTTTTACCGATGGCTGCAGGTTGTCCCAGTTTCCGGCGGCGGATTGAATGATGAAAGGATTCCCGATAATGCTGTTCGCAAGCGAAACGCTGTTGCCATTTTCGGTATTCGTATTTTTCAATTGTTTCAGATTGGCGCTGGCCGAAACCTTGATGCTGTTTTTAAAATCGAGCTGTAGGCTCATCGCCGGAATGTCAAGCATGCCCGAAAGCTGGTTTTTCAAAAATTTCGAATCGAAGGTATAACTGTCGCTCACTTTCTGCTGGCCGAAATACCCCCGGGCATAATCCATCCGGATATTTTCCATGCGGATCACGAAACGTGTTGAATCGGTCGAGTGCAGCTCAACAGCGCCTCCCGCCGAATCGGAAGTTACTTTCAGTTTGGAAGGCAGCGAATTGAAGGCCAGGCCTGAGCTCCCCGTCAGGTCGATCAGGTAGCCTGTTAGGTCAATCGCCAGGGAATTGGAAGCCGGGTTTTGCAGCGTTCCCGGAGGCACTGCCAGTGTTTTTTTCACCACTTCACTACCGGAAGTCACCGAAGGCAATTCGATTTCAAAAAAAGTCCGGGTAGGCACCGGGCTGTACACATCCAGGTAAATTCTCCCGCTTTTGACACGGGCTTTTTTCAGCTCCACATCGCCGAGGTCGAAAACATGGTCTTCATTGCTGTTCACAAAGCTGCTGCCGGCCGGTACGTTGAGCGAAGAAAAACTGATGGCAAATTTCTGTTCGATTATGGTGTCGGGCAACTCGATGTATTCCGATGGCTGAATGGACGCAATTTTCCGGTGCATATCGAGCACATATACCCCATTTTCGATGGCCAGCGTGCTATCGTTCGTCAGGTTCGACAAATCAAGCGTATCGCCTGCCACCGGGAGCACCCAGTCCGAATACCAGGTGGTGGCCTCTTTCCGGCAGGAAACAGCGCCAAGCGCCAGCAGCAAAAGCCCGAATAATTTATTCATATTCTTTCTTAACGAAATCAAATCCAAAGCGTTGGTTAAACGCGCTCCAGGATACAGGCATAACCTTGCCCCACCCCGATGCACATCGTTACCAAAGCGTATTTTTTCTGGCGGCGTACCAATTCATTGGCCGCAGCGAGGATAATGCGCGAACCCGACATACCCAGCGGGTGGCCGAGGGCAATCGCTCCGCCATTCGGGTTGATCCGCGGATCATTGTCCGCCAGTCCGAGCTTGCGTGTACAAGCCAAAACCTGCGCCGCAAAAGCTTCGTTCAGCTCCAGTACGTCCATCTGGTCGAGTGTCAGTCCGCAGCGTTTCAATATTTTTTGGGAAGCTTCCACCGGGCCGATCCCCATAATGCGGGGTTCCACACCGGCAACGGCGCCTCCCAAGATTTTCACTTTCGGTGTCAGGCTGTTGGCCTTCAAACCTGCTTCAGATGCAAGCAACAAAGCCGCCGCTCCATCATTCAGGCCCGAAGCATTTCCGGCCGTTACCGTTCCTTCTTTTCGGAAAGCCGGTTTCAGGGAAGCCAATGTTTCCATTGTTGTTTCCGGGCGCATGAATTCGTCTTGCTGGAAAATGATCGGGTCCTTGCGTTTCTGTGGGATGCTCACCGGGACAATTTCCTGGCCAAGAATACCATTTTGCTGAGCCGCTGCCGCTTTTTGCTGCGACCACGCGGAAAATTTATCCTGGTCCTCGCGGGAAATCCCGTATAAATCAACGAGGTTTTCGGCAGTGTTTCCCATCGCATCCGTTCCGAACTTTTCGTGCATCGCAGAGTTCACAAAACGCCATCCGAAAGACGAATCAAACATCTGGGCATCGCGCCCGAACGCGCTGGAAGTTTTGGAAATCACCCAGGGACCGCGCGTCATGTGCTCCACGCCGCCCGCAATGTAGATATCACCCGCCCCGTCTTTGATGGCCCGCACGGCATTGATAGCCGCCGCCATGCCCGAGGCACACAAACGATTCACGGTTTCACCGCCGGCGCTTACCGGGATTCCGGCCAGCAGCGAGGCCATACGCGCCACGTTGCGGTTGTCTTCGCCGGCCTGGTTGGCACAGCCTAAAATAACATCTTCGATCTGGCTTTGGTCCAGGTTCGGGAATTTGTCCACAAGGGCTTTTAAAACGATGGCAGCCAGGTCATCCGCACGAACCGCGGAAAGTGTGCCGCCAAAATTGCCGATGGCAGAACGGACTCCGTCCACCAGGTAAACTTCTTTTGACATCTGTGTTTTGTTTGGGATTCAAAGATAAGGAATATAAAGATATATGAGTTACCACACTGAACTATTTGCTTGTAAAGCTAAGACCGTATAGCTAAACCAATCCCCAATAACTAACAACCAATTCTCCATATTCAAACACCACGAACTAAGCGATTGATCCTGAACAAAATCGATTTGTTTTCCATAATCCGGGGCCACAGCTAAACCGGATTGTTAATAAAATCTTGCTTCGCCGAAGCCGGAAATACCTATCTTCAACCCTCAAAATTGAAAAACCATGTTAAACTATTTGATGATCATTCCCGCGCTGGGTATTTCGCTTTTGTCTTTCGGGCAATTGGAAACGCTCACGCCGAAAGAACAGGCCTACAAGGATTCCATTGCGAAGCTCAACCAGCAAAATGCGGCCGTAGCTGCCAGCCAGGAAGCGTATAACCGCGGCGTTACCCAGTTTTCCGGCAAAAATTATGCGGCGGCCATTGCCGAATTCCAGAAATCCATCAACTCCGACCCGAATTTTACGGCGGCTTATTACAACAAAGGCCTGACCGAAAACGAAGCCGGGAAATACAGCGATGCGCTCTCAACGCTCAATGCGCTGATCAGCAAAGATCCATCCTATTCCAAAGCTTATTTTCAGCGCGGACGGGCTTACCAGGGAATCAACGATTATTCCAAAGCGGAAAAGGATTACGAAAAATCCATCCAGATCGACCCGAAAAACCCGAAGGCGTATTACAATTACGGCACGTTGCGCTTCATGCAGAAAGACTACAACGACGCCATCAAGTATTTCACCAAAACTATCGAGTTGGACCCGGCGGCCGCCTTTGCCTACAACGATCGCGGAAGCTGCTACCGCATGCTGAACAATTTCCCGAAAGCCATCGCAGAATACGAAGAGGCCCTGCGCAAAAACCCGAACCTGGCTTTTGTATTGAACAACGTTGGGACGACCAAGAAAAAAGCAAAAGATTATACCGGTGCGTTGGCTGCTTTCAACCGCGCCATTAGTATTGATGCGAATTATTACCTGGCCTACAACAACCGGGGGGCAACGCTTTATGAGCAGGGGCGCCTGGACGACGCCGAAAAAGACTTCAAAAAAGCCATCGAGCTGAACGCGAAATATGCCCC
>CBINGV010000215.1:0-6401 GCA_966250255.1 uncultured Flavobacteriales bacterium
CCCCGGGGATGAGGTTTTTGGCTTCATCACCATCAACGAAGGCATCCGGATTCACCGCAACAATTGTCCGAATGCCGAGCACCTGATGTCGAAAATGGCTTACCGCTGTGTGAAAGCCCGCTGGAAACAGGAAGAACTGAAAGCGCACATCGCTTCCATCCGCCTGCTCGGGATTGACAATGTCGGGATTGTAAACCAGATCACCGGGATCATTTCCAACCAGCACAACGTGAACATGAAATCCATTTTCTTCGAGGCGAACGACGGGATTTTCGAAGGACGGATCCAGGTTTTGGTCTACGACCGCGAGCACCTGGAGCAACTCACCAACCAGTTTGAGCTCATCGAAGGTGTAAAACGTGTTGAGCGATGGGATTCGCAGGACGAAGAGAAAATCGTGACGGAATGATTTTTAATGTTCTAATAAGCTAATACCTTAATATGTTAATTATCACATGAGCTAATTAGCATATTAACTGTTAATAAGCTTGTTGAATAAAAAGCACTTAAAATTCGGATTAACCAAACATTATACGTAATTTTGTCCTTTCCATTCAAACAATGGCAACAGCAGAGTTACAAGCAACCGTCAGGGACATTTTTTCCGCTTATATGGAGCAAAACGGGCACCGGAAAACGCCCGAACGGTATGCCATCCTGGCTGAAATCTACAACTACCCCGGTCATTTCGATGTGGAATCGCTCTACATCAAGATGAAGAACCAGAATTACCGCGTTTCCCGCGCCACATTATACAATACCATCGAATTATTACTGGCTTGTAACCTGGTGCGCAAACACCAGTTCGGGAAAAACATGGCGCAGTTTGAAAAATCCCATGGCTCGAAACAGCACGATCATGTGATTTGTACCGATACCGGCGAGGTGATCGAATTCTGCGACCCGCGCATCCAAACGATCAAAGCAACGATAGAGGAACTCTTCGGGGTAACGATCCAGCACCATTCCCTTTATTTCTACGGGGTAAAAAACACACAAAAAACAGAGCAATGAGCTTATCCATTAAAGTCGAACACCAGTCTTCTTCCGTGATTTTTTCCTTCTCAGGCAAAATCAACAACCCGGAGGAAACGACTGATGTACTCAACACGCTTGACGAAGAGCTGGCCAAGCAACAGAAATCCTTTCTCTACGATGTCAGCAAACTGGAATACATCACCAGCTCGGGACTGAACTTTTTTATCCGCTCGCTGACCCGCATCCGCAATGTAGGCGGAGACATCATTCTTTGCGGTGTACAGGGCAATGTGGAAAAGCTGCTCAAAATCTCCAAGCTGAACGAGATTTTCACCATCTGCCCGACGATCCAGGACGGACTGGTAAAAGTTCAGGGAGCTTAAACACACGCATTTTATAACACATAATAAGGCTGTCACAAACAGCAGGCAAATTTTTTTGAATGAAAGTAGATGTTTTATTAGGCCTTCAGTGGGGCGATGAAGGAAAAGGAAAAATTGTTGACGTATTGACTCCCCAATACGATATTATTGCACGTTTCCAGGGAGGCCCGAATGCCGGCCACACCCTCGAATTCGAAGGAATCAAACACGTATTGCACACCATTCCTTCCGGGATTTTCCGTAAAAATGTACTGAACGTGATTGGTAACGGCGTTGTGATCGACCCGGTTATTTTCCAGAAAGAGATTGAAAAACTGGCCCCTTTTAACATCGATATCCGCAAAAACCTGGTGCTCTCCAAAAAAGCGCACCTGATCCTGCCGACACACCGCCTGCTCGATGCAGCTTCCGAAGCAGCCAAAGGCAAAAATAAAATCGGCTCCACCCTGAAAGGGATCGGCCCGACTTACATGGACAAAACCGGCCGTAACGGGCTGCGCCTGGGGGACATCTTCTCCCCGAGATTCCGCGAAAAATACCAGGCCCTGGCCGATAAGCACATCGGGATGCTCAAGCACCACGAAGGCTTTGAATACAACCTCGCCGAGCTTGAACCGGCCTTCTTTGAAGGAATTGACCTCCTGAAGTCCCTGACCTGTATAGACAGCGAGCTTTTCCTGAACCGCGAACTCAAAGCCGGTAAAAAAGTATTAGCTGAAGGCGCCCAGGGAACTTTGCTCGATATTGATTTCGGTTCTTATCCTTTTGTCACTTCTTCCAATACGATTACTGCCGGAACCTGTACCGGGCTGGGCATTGCACCGACAAAAATCGGTGCTGTGATCGGGATTTTCAAAGCTTACTGCACGCGTGTCGGAAGCGGCCCTTTCCCAACGGAATTGCACGACGAAACCGGCGAAGCCATGCGCAAGGAAGGAAACGAATTCGGTTCCACCACCGGACGCGCGCGCCGCTGTGGCTGGATCGACCTGCCGGCATTGAAATACGCGATCATGATCAACGGCGTTACCGAGCTTTCCATGATGAAGGCCGATGTCCTGAGCATTTTTGATACGATTAAAGTGTGTACACACTACGAAATCGACGGCCAGCTGCACGATTACATGCCTTACGACATCGAAGGCATCGAAATCAAGCCAGTCTATAAAGAACTGAAAGGCTGGAACTGCGATTTAACCCGGCTGGAAAGTATGAACGAAGCGCCGGAAGCCCTCAAAGCTTACATCACTTACCTCGAGCAGGAGCTCGAAGTGCCGATCACGGTAGTTTCCGTTGGGCCGGACCGCAAGCAGACACTGGACAACTCCAAAGTCAAAGTAAGCCATTAACCGCGCGCTTTTGGCTTGATATTTGCTAATTTTGCCCCGTAAAATAAAGCATTTGGACAAAAAACGACATACATTGAAATTTGCGTCATTTCTTGGCGCATTTTTTTTGTGTGCCTTTCATTTGCAGGGACAGGGCAACGTCCTCGAATTGCTTCCCGGAACAGACAAGCTGCTTTATAACGAAAAAACTGGGGCCCAGCGCCTGATCGGGAACGTGAATTTCCGATACCAGGGCAACACGATGTATTGCGATTCGGCGCATTATTACGCCAAAAGCAAGGAGGTGCGCGCTTACGGCAAAGTGCACATCAACAAAAACGATACCCTCAACCTCTTTTGCGATTCACTTTACTACAACGGAAAAACCAAGTACGCCAAGCTCTGGGGACATGTGCGTGTACGCGATCGTGAGTACAAAATCACAACGGATTCGCTGGATTACGACGCCAAACGCGGGCAGGGCATTTACCGCAACTGGGGCAAGATCGAAAACATCATCCACAACGAAGTGCTGACGAGCCGCATCGGCTATTTTTACCCCGATACCAAGAATTTTTTCTTCAGCGGAAAGGTCAAATACAAAAGCCCGGAAGTCAGCATGACCACCGATACGCTCCGTTACCAGTACCTGCAGAAAAAGGTATATTTCTACGGGCCGACGAAAATCAAGACCAAAGACGCCGATCTTTCCTGTGAGCGCGGCTGGTACCAGACCGAAACCGAAGAAGGTGTTTTACAACGAAATGCCGAAATCCTGAGTGAATCCAAAATCATCCGGGGCGATAGCCTGTACCACAACCCTAAAAAAGGTCTTTCGGTCGGGAAAGGAAACGTGTTTTACAAAGACAGCCTCGATCCCTTTGAACTGCGTGGAAACAGCTTTTATAAAAACGACCTGGCGAAACGCACTTACGTTACCGGGAAAGCTTTGTGCACCTACCGCATGGAAGACGACACGCTTTTCCTGCATGCAGATACGCTGTTTGGCTTCCAGGATAGCCTGAAACAGGTCAGCCGGGTGCTGGCTTACCGCAATGCTAAATTCTTCAAATCGGATATCCAGGGGAAATGCGACAGCCTCGTTTATTTCAAACAGGAAAATTACATCGAATTGTACCGGAACCCGGTTGTTTGGGCGCAGAATGCCGAGTTGAAGGGTGAATTCATGAAAGCTTACCTCAAGGATTCGATGGTCGACCGGATTGAAATCACCGAAAAATCGTCGGCAGTCATGGAAATCGACTCGGGGCAGTATTACAACCAGGTTGCCGGGAAAAACATGCTCGCCCATTTCCGGGACAACGAATTGGTCAAAGTGGACGTCAAAACCAATGCACAAACCGTTTATTTCCCGGAAGAAACCAGTGAAAATGACAGCGTCGTGGAAATTAAGCGCACGGGCATGAACCGCATTTACGCCGGTGATCTGCGCATTGACCTCGACAGCGGGGAAGTGCGCCGCGTGGCCTACCTCGATAAACCGGATGCCATTTTTTACCCGATCGAACAGATCAACAAAGAAGAGCAATTCATTAAAAACTTTTCCTGGAACCCCGCCCTTCGCCCGAAATCGGTAGAGGATCTCTTTCGCCGTGATTAATGTGATAATATGCTAATTAGCTAATGTGTTAATTTATTTTTCACAATAGTAAATTCATTAACACACTAGCATATTTAAATCATTAGCATATTCATATTTTCAATTCTATTTACTAATTTTACTTCATCTGATTTCAAACTTTGACCCGATGGAGGATAACATGCAACGAAGAAATTTCCTGGGAAGGATGTCACTGGCATTTGCTTCGGTATTTGCCGCTCCCCTGACCGGTTTGTCGAAAGAACATACACGAAAAACCAAAGAAGATATGAACCCCGTTCTTAACATCAAAGCCCTCGGTTTCCAATGGGAAACGCAGGATCCTTTTTTATTTTGTGTCCACCACGAAGACCAGTTTCCGCAGGGAAATGAGCTCATGGGGCCGGACCCGGCCAATTTTAAAGGCCGGCACATGGGCGAAGATTTTATCATCAAGGACGGTTTCCGGATGTATCACGGCAAAACGGTCCCGGGTTTTCCGGGCCACCCGCACCGGGGCTTTGAAACCATTACGGTTGTCCGCCGCGGCTTCGTGGATCACGCCGATTCGATGGGCGCATCGGGCCGTTACGGCGATGGCGACGTACAGTGGATGACCGCCGGGAAAGGTGTCCAGCACTCGGAAATGTTCCCTTTGCTGCACCGCGACCAGGAAAACCCGATGGAACTGTTCCAGATCTGGCTCAATCTTCCGAAAAAAAGCAAAATGGTAGAGCCGCATTTTAAAATGCTCTGGCAGGACAGCATCCCGAATTATGAGCACAGTGATGCCGCCGGCAAAAAAACAAAAGTCGAAGTGATCGCCGGTTCCCTGCATCAGCACAAGGCAGCTGCTCCCCCACCCGATTCCTGGGCGGCAGATACGCACAACGAAGTGGCCGTGTGGAATATTAAAATGGAGCCCGGAGCTTCCTGGACTTTGCCCAAAGCTTCGGCAGGAATCAACCGCAGCATTTATTTTTACGAGGGCAAAACGCTTACCCTGACCGGCCAGGATATCCCTGCCTATTCGGCCGTTGACCTGAAACCGGAATTTGATATTACTTTACAAGCCGGTGAAGAAGCGGTCAGCATCCTCCTTTTACAAGGCCGCCCGATCGGCGAGCAAGTCATTCAATACGGGCCTTTCGTGATGAATACCAAAGATGAAATCCGCCAAGCTTTTGAAGACTACCACGAAACCCAGTTTGGCGGCTGGCCCTGGCCAAAATACGACCAGGTACACGAGCGCAGCAAGGGCCGTTTTGCGAAACACGCCGACGGAACGCTCGAGGAAAAAGGATAATTTATGGATTAGCTTATGTTCAAATCTTTTAGCTTTAGTCTCTGTTTACTGATCATTTTTTCTGCTTGCAGCCAAACAGGTAAAACGCCTGGCTCTTCGGAGGAAAAAGAAGCCATTCAAAAATTGGTACAAGATCTTTATGAATGGAACGAAACCCAAAATAGCGGGGATGATTTTGCGCCGCTGGAAAATAATGACAGCATTTATGAAGGCCTGGATCTTAAATTACATGAAAAACGGATGGAAAAGCTCCGGGAAAGCCATTTTTTCACCGAAGAATTCCTGGAGAATTACAACAAAATTGCCTTAGGTATTGACAAAAAACTGAGGAATAAAAGCCTGGAATGGTATGTGGGCGATTTGCCTCCTTTTGGAAATGATGCCAGCCCCTGGTGCAATTGCCAGGATAACCCGGAACAATTCTGGAAAAAATTATCCGTCCACAATCTAAAGCTGCATGACAATTCAGCCAGCTTTACCTGGGTATCCGAATGGGAAAAGCTCCGTTATTTGCTGAAAGCCGACAAAAAAGACGGCAGCTGGAAAATTAGCTATATGGAAGGGTTTGACCCGAAACTGTTTTAGCACTGGTCTCAGCAATTTACCAGGTTAACGTCCTGCCGCCTATTTTTAAACTGCAAACACCTTAGATCAGAAAGTAAACCTTATGAACGAACTGCTTACACTGGAAGAAAAACAAATTAGTTTACGCAGGACCAAATCACCGCTTATTATCCTTTTTGTACTCGGGCTCGTTTCGGCCCTGTGTTTCCTGGCACCCATTTTTGCAATCGCTTCCTATGTCA
>CBINGV010000216.1:0-6349 GCA_966250255.1 uncultured Flavobacteriales bacterium
GTTTGCTGTATGCAGATGCAGCGTTTAAAAAAGTATCCCGTTTCAGGTATCAGCCCCAAAACAAAAACCGGGCATTTACACAAAATATCCTGGTCGATAGTGAAAACCGGATCTGGTTCAATAACGTAGATACCCTTTTTGTGTTTCGATCACCCACCGACCGTCATCCGGAAATACATACATGGAAACCAAACAAAGCTCAATCCCTTTCCGGGGATATCGTTCACACGTATGAAGATTCGCACCGGAATATCTGGGTGAGCACCAATGGAAACGGCTTGAATTTGCTTCCGGCAAAGATGCGCCGTGTTTGCTTATATGACAAAGACGAGTTGGGTGTGAGCAATATCTGGACCGGTTATTTAGATGAACATGCGAAAGTGAAGCTGTTCGGCACTTCGGACGGTATTTGCGTGGAACAAAACGGGCAGGTGAAAAAAATCCCGAACCCCGGAAAACTGAGCCGGTTTACCGTATGCGGCATAAAACCGTTCGACCACAGGCGCTGGATGGTACTGACCTTCGGAAACGGGGCGTGGCTGCTCGATAAGCAAACATGGAGTTACAGCAGTTATAACCGGAACTGGTCACAGGTGGGCGATTTTGATATACATGGACCTGACACCATACTTACCAGTAATTCGGGTGTTTATAAAATCAGTTCGCCTGAAAAGGACCAACAGCTCCTTCCTTATTCCAGTTTTACGACACTAAACATTGGTCCCGGGAAATACCTGGTCGGGGCCCATCTCGGTATTTATATCTGGGACCAGGGTAAAATCAGCAAACCGGAGCCTTTAAATTCGACCGTCATCAGCCTGTTCAAATCCAATACAATCTGCTATGCCGGCAGCATGGACAGAGGTTTGTTTGCTTATGATCTGCACCGCCAAAAATTATACCCGGTGCCGTTAAAAAACAAACCGGACTGTATTTACTCCATTTCGGAGTTTGACCGGACGATGCTGCTGATTACAAGCAATAAGGGACTGATCATGTATGATCCGAAAACCGGGAAAAGTAAAGTTCTGAACACCCAAAATTACCTTCCTTTTGATGATTTCAACCAGTACGGGGCATATTCCAATTCTTCCCTGTATTTATTTTGTGGTGCACACGGTGTGCTTTATATGGACAACAACAGCATCAGCAAACTTTTTCAGCATATGGCGTCCATCCGGGTGTTTAACGGAAACAACCAGGTGGATCGACTGGAATTGGCAGCCGGTGAAAATAAACTTGCATTACGTGCAGGTATTGGTTTGAATTCCAGTGGTATTGAGCCGGATTTTCGCTACAGGATACGAAGCCTTGAAAATGAATGGCACAGCTCTAAAAATGGCACTATTACTTATTCGTACCTGCCAACAGGATCTTATCAGCTGGAAATTAAAATCAATGATCCGAATGGAATTCTGGCTGCAAAAAGCCGGTTGATCCCGGTAACGATTCATCCCTACTGGTACGAAAGCAAATGGTTTTACGCCGTATTGATTGCCGGTTTTACCGTTCTCGTTTACCTGATCAGTAAATACCTGAGCCAACTGCAGTTGAAGCGTAAAATCAAGCTGCTGGAAATGGAGCGCAAAATCAACGAAGAACGGGTACGTATTGCCCGCGAACTGCACGACAATGTGGGGAGCCAGATCACGTATCTTATCAATGGGCTTGAAAATTCCGGTTACATGCTGAAGCAGGGGAAAATGGACGCGCTCCAGGATAATATGGAGAACCTGCAGGTTAACGCCCGGGAAAGTCTTCAGCAACTTCGCGATGCTGTCTGGGCCTTAAATACGGATTCGGTAAGTATCGAAAAATTAATTGCACGGGTTGAAGCCTGGCTGGAAAAAATGCTCCTACCCGTAAATATACGTTTGGAATTGCACACAACTTATGAGCGGAATATAGAATTGGATCCTGTTAAAGTGTTGAACATTTTCAGGATCATACAGGAATCGGCCAACAATGCGATCAAATATTCCGGTACGGAAAGATTGGAAGTCCGCCTTATCCTGGAAGGAAATATGTTGCAGGTTTCCATCCGGGATTTTGGTAAAGGATTCGATCTTGCACAAGCGGATGGAAACGGCCTGTATATTATTCGCAGCCGTGCCAAAGCAATAGGCGCCGAATTAAAAATGGGGAGTTCAGTGAACGACGGCACAGGAATTACTATTTTTGCGGATATCAGTTAAACACATGCCGGACCGGTTTAAAATAGTACTCGTTGACGATAACATCCGATTGATTTCCCAATTGAAGGAAAGAATGGAAACATTGGGTGAATTTGAAGTCGTCCATTGTGCCCATAACGGCCTGGAAATCCTGGAGTACCTCAAAACAGCGGAAACCCTGCCGGACCTGATTTTCATGGATATCGAAATGCCTGAAATGGATGGGATCGAAGCGACCTTTCGCATCAAAACCTCTTTCCCGGGAGTTAAAATCCTCGTTTTAACTGTTTTTGATGATGAAACCAACATTTACAAAGCCCTGAAAGCCGGGGCAGATGCCTTTATTCTCAAGGACGGTAAACTGGAAGAAATGCGGGCGATTATATCTGACGTGATCAATCACGGTGCCTGGATGTCGCCGGAAATTGCCAAAAAGGTCATGCACATGATGCTGCAGGGCTTTCAACCGGGTTCAAGAAACGAAGTCTTCCAGGACTTAACCAGGCGTGAACTGGAAATATTGCAATTACTATCCAAAGGGATGAAAAACAAAGATGTTGCAGATACATTATTTATCAGCGCTTCGACCGTGAAAAAGCATATCGAAAACATTTACAGCAAACTACAGCTGAACTCCCGGGTTGAATTGGTGAACTGGTATAATCTGAATAACTGAAAAGAAGATTAATTCCCGGCGTTCCGGCTTAACCTTCTTTTCAGCGTTTAAGATATCCAAATAATCTAACAAAAACACATAAATCCCGCAAGCAGATTTTTAAACAGGGCTGAGAATCACTGTTTGATAAAGCGTAGGCTTCTAACACTGTATTGGCCTTCAACCCGGAGGAAATAAATTCCTGCTTGCAGAGAGCTGACATCAATCTGGTCGCCTTCTGTTTTCAGTGAGATGTTTTGTCCTTTCACATCCGTAATACGATATGAATATTTACCCTCGGTCTTAATGGTCAGGAGATCAGACACAGGATTGGGATAAATTTCAAGTTCCGTAAGCTCTTTTTCCATTGTTGAATTTGTTTCCGGATCCAAGTAATAGATCCCCCCGTTGGAAGACTGGTTGCTGATCATCGGCAGCCAGAATTTACCATCCGTTGTTTTCCCAATTTGGCCTACAGCAATAGACATCGGCAGACCATCATTCATCAGGTTCCAGCTTTGGCCGTTGTCATCCGAAATCAAAACGTTCTGATCCGCACGAGTGATGATCAGGCGACCGAATTGGTTGACTTCCATATCAGCAATACTGTTTCCGATTGCTGCATTATTGCAGGCAGACCAGGTGGCTCCATTGTCCGTACTTACATTTACACCCCACCAGCGCGCATTAAAAAAGGTGTTGTCTTTCGCATAGCGAACAATCGGGGAATAGGTATTTCCCACCAGGCTGACAAGCGAAATATCTGAGAAATTCAAGGCATTGTCATCCGTATATTTCAGATGGACTTCACCACTTTCCCTTCCAAAAATAATTCTGCCGCTTTGTGGATTAATAGCGTAATAAGTGAAGTCATCGCTGTACTGAAATGTCGTTCCGTAATCGGTACCCAGGGAAACAAAATCCGGTGAAACGTTCAATTTTCCATTGGAACTGTTGGCCAGCAATAATTTTCCATCGGTGAGTAAACCGAGCGGTTTGTAATAAAAGCCGTTTGTCAGTTCGGAGCCGGCCACAGTATTCCACGTTATGCCATCTGCCGTATAACGCAGGTTCCCGACCGGTGGTCCGACTAAGTAGTTGTAGTATCCAACGTGGAGGCCCGCCGGTGACGCAACAGCCTGGTTTTGTGTAAAAAAACGATCCCAGGGACCTACTGTCCAGGTTTGACCGCCATCAAAAGAGGTGACGAGCTTATCCGGATAAATGGCAGTTGCCGACCTCCCCCAGGCATAAATCGTGTCATTGCCCCAGGTCCTGATCCCCGTGTAATAAATGGTGTCCGGAGCGCTTGTTTTGACCCACTCCTGTGCGTTTGCTGCAAATACGAATGCTGCAAATAAAAATAGTACTGTTTTTTTCATGTGATATTTTTAATGTTCCAAATCTTTTATCCGGCTGACTTCAGAATCTGAAGAATAAGCAATCCGGATATGTTCACAAAAATAAAACAGGCACATGACCCGGATATAAGCCGAACGGCCTATATTTCTGTATCCGGAAAAAGACACCTCTTTGAATGGAACTTTAATCCGCATTCATCTTATTTAACATTTTTTAGGGCAGCTTTTCGCTTTTTATCCTTAACATTGTATGATGAAAGGTATCATTTTGACCGGCTTTTTATGCCTGTGTTTTTCTTTCCTGAACGCACAGGAAGCTCCACCGAAAGATAGCGTGAAACTGATCCAGTTATCCGGTGTGGTGGTTTCGAGTGACAGCCTCAACCAATTGCCTTTCACAACGGTGTTCGACCGGGCTTCCCGCCGCGGCACCATTGCGGATTATTACGGTTTTTTCTCCATGGTCGTTTTCCCGGGCGATACCCTGATGTTCAGCTATTACGGCTACAAAACATCTTCCTTCATCGTTCCGGATACGCTCACCGATAACCGCTATTCGATTATCCACATGATGTATGTCGATACGGTAAACCTCCCGATGGTAACGGTTTATCCCTGGCCTTCAAAAGAAGATTTTGCCCGCGCTTTCGTAGAAATGAAACCGTATGACGATGCCTTGCGCCGTGCCCAGAAAGAGCTTTCGGGTGAAAGTCTCGCTTTTGCTGCTGCTCGCTTGTCGACTGACGCCTCGCTTTCCTTTGGCTGGGCCCAGAATCAGCAAAACACGCGGCTTTACACCATGGGGCAATCACCGGTCAACAACCTCCTGAACCCGTATTCCTGGGCGACCTTCATCCAGGCCTGGAAAGCAGGTAAGCTCGCACGCGAGTAGCCAATTTGCGCGCTTTATGCTTGCGCTGAAGCTTCAGCATAGGCGCAGCGTGACCTTCGCGCTCTTTGCGTCCCCTCAAATCTCTGCGTCCCTCAAATCGCGTTTTTCACGATTTCTTCCACCTCGGCATAATTCAAATCCTGGCGCTCGCCGAGATTCGTCCAGCCGCGTTCTTCAAAGCGCATCCGGATTTTTTGGGCAATTCCGCTTGCCTGGTCTGTATAAGCCGAGATGTTGGTATCAATCCCCAGGCTTTGGAAAAAAGCTTCCGTGCGGGCAATCGCTTCGCGGGCAATGGTGGTATCATCGCCGCTGAGTTTCCAGACGCGTTTTCCGTATTGCACTAGTTTTTCCTTTTTGTTTTCGAATTTCACTTCATACAAACGCGGGGCAATGATTGCCAGGGTGCGTGCGTGGTCAATCCCGAAAAAAGCGGTCAGCTCATGGCCGATCAGGTGGGTCACCCAATCCGTCGGAACACCGCAGCGCAGGTTGCCGTTTAAGGCATGTGTAGCGCACCACATCAGGTTCGAAGCAGCCTTGTAATCCGCCGGGTTTGCCATCACTTCCGGCCCGATTTCGATTAGGGTCGAGAGCACGGCCTCCGCTTCACGTTCCTGCAACAGGTTATCCGTCGGGAGCGTAAGGTATTGCTCGAGCGTGTGCATATACGAATCCACAATCCCGTTGGCAATCTGCCGTGCCGGAAGCGTTGCCACCACCGTGGGGTCGAGGAAGGAAAATTTGGGGAAAAACTGCGGGCCGCCCATCGTGCGCTTTTCGCGGATTTCACTCCGGCTGATCACCGCTCCGCTGTTGGCTTCCGAGCCGGTTGCGGGCAAGGTCAGCACTGTCCCGAAAGGCAGGGTTTCGCCGAACAGCGCGTTGTCTTTTTTCGAAAGCACATCCCAGGGATCGCCGGAATAAGGCACCGCCCCGGAAATGAACTTCACCCCGTCGATCACGGAGCCGCCTCCTACAGCGAGTATGAAACCGATCTGTTCCCTGCGGATCAGGTCTACGGCCTTCATCAGGGTCGTAAACTCCGGGTTGGCCTCAATGCCTTTAAACAAAAAGATTTCGTAGTCTTTCAGCTCGCCCCGGATCCGGCCCAGCAAACCACTTTTTTCAATACTTCCGCCGCCGTATGCGAGCAGGATTTTTTTTCCGCTGTAAAATTTGTGGAGGTAAGCCGGCAATTTGTCAAGCTGGTCCTTGACGAAAACAATCTGCGTTGGGTTATTACTTTAGAAGTTGAGCATAATAT
>CBINGV010000217.1:0-6331 GCA_966250255.1 uncultured Flavobacteriales bacterium
CTAATACTATTATCATCGCCCTCGCTGTCGTTATTGCAGCTGTATTGATTGGCAAATCCTATGCGAAACGCGGAAAAGTGAACGAATCCATCAGCGTGACCGGTTTGGGTGAGGAAAGCTTCACTTCCGACCTGATTGTCTGGAAAGCCTCCTTCTCGACCAATGGCGCCGATTTGAAACAAGCTTCGTCCGACCTGAAAATGAAACGCGAAAAAATCAAAAAATACCTAACCCAAAAAGGGGTTAAAACCGATGAAATTGTTTTCAATTCGGTTAATATCCAGAAGCTTTACAGCAATACCTACGACACTTACGGCAATGTTCAAAGCTCTTATTTCAGCGGTTATTCGCTGAGCCAGACGGTTCGCGTGGAATCCAAGGAAGTAGACCGCATCGAAACCATTTCCCGCGAAATTACGGAGCTGATCAACCAGGACATTGAGCTCGAATCCTATGCACCGGATTATTATTACACGAAACTGGCTGAGCTAAAGGTTAAAATGATCGAAAATGCCACCAAAGACGCCAAGTTGCGCGCTGAAAAGATCGCTGAAAACTCCGGTTCAGGGCTCGGTTCACTCAAAAAAGCCGACATGGGCGTGATCCAGATCACTGCCAAAAACTCTGCGGAAGAATATTCCTGGGGCGGCTCCTTCAATACCAGCTCCAAAATGAAAACGGCAACGATTACGATTCACCTCGAATTCAACGTTGACTGATTTTAATATGCTAATGCTAATGTATTAATGAATTAGCATATTATCGCATTCACCAAATCACTGAAAAAATGAAAGCTATTTTAATTGGCTTGTCCCTCTTGCTTGTCCCTGTTTTGTTTTCACAGCAGGGCAGCTCCGCCAATGCTTCATCCAGGCCCTACCCCATTCCCGGACTTGGAAATAATGGCTTTGCCCGTGATATTTTTGGTTCGATGGGCATTTTTGCCGGGCAGGAGCATTTTATCGCCCTGAAAGGAAGCCTGATCAAACCCATCAATTTTGGATACAGATGGAGGCAAGCGCCTAAATACGGCTTTTATCCGCACGGAGCCTACGCCTCGCTCGAAGGAAGCTTATTCGGCCTTTTTGCTCTCTGGGGAGGAGCCGGCATCAACATCGGCTATAACATTGGTCCCGTGACGATAGACAATTCACTCACGGCCTGGGGAATTATCGGTGAAAATAACAGCTTCGGACTGACCAGCTACAATCCCAAGATCGGTTTACACTTCGGGCCGGTATGGCTGAAAGCCGGTCCCTCCTTTCGTTTGTCCAAACACGATTTTATCGAAAATTTTCTTTGTACCGGGGACTATCATTTAAATTTTGAGTTATCCTTCCTGGTTTGTGAGTAAAAATTCATGTTTTGATCCGGAAGGAATCATCACAAACAAATAATTCTGTTAATTTTGACTACAGAAATTTGTCCCAATGAAACTTTACCCGATTGAAACCGGAAATTTTAAGCTTGATGGCGGTGCGATGTTTGGCGTGGTACCGAAAACCATCTGGCAGAAAACCAACCCTGCCGACGAAAATAACATGTGTTCCTGGGCCATGCGCTCTTTGCTGATCGAAGACGGCAAGCGACTGATCCTGATTGATTGCGGCATTGGTGATAAACAAAGTGAAAAATTCTTCTCGCATTATTACATGTACGGCGATGCCACCCTGGAGAGCAGCCTCAAACAGTATGGCTTTCACCCCGACGACATTACTGATGTTTTCCTGACGCACCTGCATTTTGACCATTGCGGCGGCGCCATTCACTGGAATAAGGATAGAACCGGTTTCGAGCCGGTCTTCAAAAATGCAGTCTACTGGAGCACGGAAAATCACTGGAAATGGGCCACGGAGCCCAACCCGCGCGAAAAAGCATCCTTCCTGGCAGAAAACATTTTGCCTATACAGGAAAGCGGCCAGTTGAAATTCGTAAATCGCAGCGGAGATTACACGGCTGATGTTTTTCCGGGTTTTGATGTCCTGTTTGTTGACGGCCATACGGAAAGCATGATGATCCCGCACATTCGGTACCAGGGAAAAACACTTGTCTTTATGGCCGATTTATTGCCGAGCACAGGCCATATCCCGCTGCCTTATGTCATGGGCTACGACACCCGCCCGCTGATTACGATCAAAGAGAAAGAGCTTTTCCTGGATAAAGCTGCCGGGCAGGAGTTTGTCCTGTTTTTTGAGCACGATTCTGTCAACGAATGCGCTACGCTTCAAAACACGGAAAAAGGAATTCGCCTGAAGGAAACTTTTCAGTTCGGAGAGCTGTTCAAATAAACAGAAACGAAGCAACAACCGATTAGCATATTAGCACATTATTAATATCTTTGAGCCAGAAAAATTCAATGTATCTCCATGAGCAAAATTTTAATCATTTACGACGAACGCAGCATTCGCAGGGCATTGCGTGAAATCCTAGAATTTGAAAATTACGAGGTTCACGAAGCCGAAAACGGGCGCGAAGGCCTGGACAAGATCAAAAACACGGGTTACGACCTGATTTTCTGTGATATCAAAATGCCGGAAATGGATGGCATGGAGGTGCTAGAAGGTGCCATTGCAGCCAAAAACGAAGCCCCGATCATCATGATCAGCGGCCACGGAAACATTGAAACAGCAGTAGAATCCATCAAAAAGGGCGCCTTTGACTTCATTGAAAAACCGCTCGATCTCAACCGCATCCTGGTAACGATCCGCAACGCCAAAGAGCGCGTACAGCTGGTGGAAGAGAAAAATGTGCTTAAAACAACTGTTCGCAAATTCAAAGGCTCGTCCATCATCGGCGAAACGGCTGAAGTGATCCGGATCAAGGAAATGATCGAAAAAGTCGCTCCTTCAGACGCCCGCGTGCTGATTACAGGCGGCAATGGCACAGGAAAAGAGCTGGTTGCCCGCTCGCTCCACGATAATTCCAACCGCAAAAAAATGCAGTTTATTGAAGTGAACTGCGCCGCCATTCCTTCCGAGCTGATCGAAAGTGAGCTTTTCGGGCATGAAAAAGGCGCCTTTACTTCGGCTGTTAAAGACAAAAAAGGCAAATTCGAGCTGGCTTCCGGCGGTACGCTTTTCCTCGATGAAATCGGCGACATGAGCGCATCGGCCCAGGCCAAAGTACTGCGTGCTTTGCAGGAAAACGTCATCCAGCGGGTTGGCGGCGAGCGCGACATCAAGGTCGATTGCCGCATAGTAGCTGCTACGAACAAAGACTTGCGCAAAGAGATTTCCGAAGGTAAGTTCCGCGAGGATTTATACCACCGCCTGGCGGTTATCCCGATCCATGTACCGGCTTTGAACGAGCGCCGGGATGATATTCCGCTGCTGGCCGAGCATTTCCTGACGATGGTTTGCTCCGAACAGGGGATCCAGCGCAAAAGCTTCACCAACGACGCACTGGAAAACCTGAAACAGATCAACTGGACAGGAAATATCCGCGAGCTTCGCAACGTGGTAGAGCGCCTCGTTATTCTTTGCGATGAACAAATAAGCGGCGAGGAAGTCAAGCTCTACGCCAATAAGTGAAAGCAAGGATTTACTCATTCAAAGTTGTGTTTTACACATTTTAAGAATTGATAACCAGATTTTTATTTAGGTTTACCCTAAATTATAAAGCTAACCATGAAAAAGATTTTACTCCTTCTTTCCATTTGTTCACTGGGTTCGCTGCAGGCGCAGCTGACGATCCGCATGAAACCCAATGCGGCCCAAGGCAAGGATGTGGTGATTGCCAGCCCGGTCAATTTCAACGATTACGCGAATACAACCCTCAATTATTATGCGCATAACATTGCAGCATGGACCTGGGGAGGCGAACCCGGCGTTGCCCATGCCTTAATTGACTTTGACTGGTCCGTTTTACCGCCAAATGCAACTGTTTCCAACTCCATGATGAAAATGTACGCCTTCAACGGGGACAACGGCAGCCAGGAATTCCATTCCGAGCTGTCGGGCTCAAACGAATCCTGGCTGGAGCGGATTACCACTCCCTGGGGAGAGGAAACGGTCACTTACAATACCAGGCCTCAGAGCACCGCGACAAACCGGGTTTCGGTGTACTCTTCCGACTCGATCAACCACGATTTCGAGATCAACGTGACACCGCTTGTAAACGATATTCTCCAAAACCCGTCAGAAGGTTACGGTTTTTACTGGAAGCTTCAGAATGAAAATTATTACCGCAAGCTGGGCTTTTGCTCCAGCGACAACAGCGACATTTCAAAACACCCTGAAATTTCAATCACTTTTGAAGCACCGGGCGTTATGGGAATCGTTTTTCGCGAAAACAACCAGAATTGTACGCAGGACAACAACGAATACGGGCTTGCCAACCGCCTCGTAAGCATCCAGCCCGGAAATTTCATTGCCCAGACGAATGACGCCGGCCTCTGGCATCTTGCCCTTCTCCCGGGATCTTATACCGCTACCCTGCTGGACGAAACCGGCTGGGAAAACAACTGCAACGCGAGCTATAACTTTACGGTTACGGACATCAACGAACAAGTCATTGTTCCGGCTTTCGGCTTAACATCCACCGAGAACTGCACCCGCCCGAATATCGCGATCTACTCCAATATTCTCCGGAGATGTTTCAGCGCACAGGAAATCTACGTGAGCGCATCCAATACTTTCGATGCCACAGCTGATATGGAAAATGCCTACGCAGCAATTACCCTTGATCCTTTATTTACGCTCGACAGCGCAACCATCCCAGCCCTTTCTACAGGCAACGGGAATTACACCTTCAACCTGGGCACACTCGCCCCGGGACAAACCGTGAACTTCACCATGTATGTGACGCTGAGCTGCGATGCCGTTTTGCTCGAAACGCTCTGCCACGAGGCGCGCCTCTACCCGGACCAGGAGTGTAATTACGATACGATTCCTGACCCTTTCCCTCCGGGCATTACGCCTTGTGACGGCCCCTGGGATAAATCCAGTCTTTCAGTAGACGGCTGGTGCGATAATGACACCGTTTATTTTACGATCACCAATACCGGTGACCCGGTCGAAGGCGATATGGAATGTTATTCCCCGGTACGCGTCTATGTCGACGGCGTTTTAACCATTGTTGACTCAGTAATGATTCCCGGCGGACAAACGGTAACCTATTCCTACGCCGGCAACGGGCAGACCTGGATCCTGCAGGCCGATCAGCATCCTTTGCACCCGGGTAATTCCCACCCGAATGCGCATGTGGAAATGTGCGGCGACATCAATAACTGGCAGCCGATGATCATCAACAACTTCCCGCAGGATGATGCCGACCCGATGATCGACATTTTCTGTACGGTAACCAACGGAGCTTATGACCCGAATGACAAGCGCGGCTTCCCTTCCGGGTTAACGGAGAATCATTACATCACCGCAAACCAGGACCTGGAATACATCATCCGCTTCCAGAATACCGGAACAGATACCGCCTTTACCGTAGTGGTACGCGATACACTGGACGCCAATTTCGACATCAGCACCATTTCGCAGGGCAATATCAGTCACCCGTACAGCTTCCGGATTTACGGGCCGCGGGTACTCGAGTGGACCTTCAACAACATCCTGCTTGTGGACAGCACTACCAATGAGCCCCTAAGCCACGGACACATCCAGTTCACCGTGAAGCAAAACCCGGACCTTGCACCGGGTACCGAGTTCAAAAACGAAGCCGATATTTATTTTGATTTCAACGAGCCGGTGATCACCAATGAAACCCGCCACGTCATTAACGAAACAATTTACCTGCAAAATGCCGGCCTGAATGAGGTGATGGAAGATGCGAACTTCTCCATTTACCCGAACCCGACGCGTGATTTACTGCACGTCATTTCAAAAACCAATGCAAGTCACAATTTCCACCTGATGGACCTGTCCGGTAAAACGATTTCCAAAGGAAAGATCACGGCGAGCAATGCAACGATCCCGGTCGCAGAATTGACGAACGGGGTTTACATCCTGGTACTGGAAAACGGCAAAAGCCTCAATCAATACAAGATTATCAAAACGAATTAAGAAAAGTTACTTCGATTTTTACGGAAAGGGCGCAGGTTTTGCGTCCTTTTTCGTTTCCATGCTTTGATGATCGATCCAAGGAAATTCTAGCACAATTCACAGACTTTCCGGGCAAGGTTGCGGGAAGTGAACTGTTCGGTATTTTGGGTCTGAGCTTTCAATTCACCCGACTGGAACGCATGGAATGCTTCAAGCAAGTGCTTTTTCACCTCTTCAGCCTCGGCATAATCAAAAAAGCGGCCGCAGCGGGTATCGTTTACCGCCTTTTCGAGGTCGCTGTCTTTTACAGAATCGATTTCAGCCAGCGTAATTTTTTTATC
>CBINGV010000218.1:0-6290 GCA_966250255.1 uncultured Flavobacteriales bacterium
CAAAAAAACCGAAAGCAAAAAGGCCAAGGAAAGTACCAAGCAGGAAGAAAGTATCCATATCCAGCAAAGCTTTGATGCCGAATCCACTTCATTCAAGCAGGTAAAAGGCAAAGCGGCCACGCAAAGCACGCAACGCTCTCCTTCCCCGGAACAGCAAACGGAAATGAACCGTACGGTGAGCTTTTATGGCGCCAATGCCCCGAATTCCTTCGAATACCATTATTTCAAATACGTGGCTGGTAACTACAATGTGACCCTGATCAACGATTTGCTGGCAGCCGAAAAGCTGAAGCCGAACAATGTGGATGTGCACGTACAGCTGGCGGCCTATCATTTCATTAAGCAGGAAAACAGCCCCCTGAAAAAAGACCTCGAATTTTTGTTGAAGAATAATAAGCTCGAAGACGAAGTGCTCACCTATGCCACCGACATCCTGAACAGCGTGGAGGAAAAAGGCACGCTGCTCACCCACGGTTTTGATGATACCTACAGCGTGATGTACCTGCAAACGGTTAAAAACCTCCGCAGCGATGTGCGTCTGCTTTCGGTGGATTTCATGCAAAGCGAATATTACCGCAGCGAACTGAAAAAAGAGGGTTATACCCTCCCGGAAGGAACGGTGATCGATGTAGCTTACCTCAAAAAGTTCTGCGAATTGAACCCTTCCAAAAAACTGCAGCTCAGTATGACGTTCCCGAAACCTTATTTAAAAGAGATCGTGAACGACCTGCAAATCCTGGGACTGACCTTTGCCTATAGAAAAGAAGCGGGCAGCCTTTTTGAGAAAAACCAGAGTTTTTACCTCAATAGTTTTCAGCCGAACAAAGTCACGAAATACAAAACAGACAAGTGCAAAAAGCTTTCGTCCAACTACCTTCCCTTCCTGCTGAGTTTGGAAGAAGGCTATGAAAAAGAGAAGGACAAGGCCCAGCTCAAAGAAATCCGCGAGCTGATTGCCAAAATAAAAACGCAGGCAAACGTCACCAAAAGCTTAAGCAGTTACTGATATGCTGGATTGGCGCAAAAAATACAGCTCCCTCAGCGATGAGGAATTGATGGCCTACCTGTCCAAAGGGGACAAGAATGGCTTCGATGAACTGTATAAGCGCTACGCCAAAGCCATGCTGCTCTATTTCAAGCGTATGTTGTGGAACGATACGGAAAAGGCCGAAGATTTTGTCCACGACCTCTTTGCCAAAATCATCCAAAAGCCCGATTCCTTTGATCGTGAACGCTCCTTCAAAACCTGGTTTTACTCGGTCGCGAACAATATGTGCAAAAACGAGTATAAGAAGCAGGAAATCCGGAAAAATACGTCCTACTCCATTGAAACGACGTATCACGTGAAGGATGAAAACAGGAATGTACTGAACGAAGTACAAGACGCATTTTTCGGCGAGGCCTTTGAAACTTCGCTAAAAAACCTGGAACAAAAACACAGCGAGGTATTTCGCCTGCGTCACTTTGAAGGCTTGTCCATCAAAGAAATCGCAGATGTACTCGGGGCCAACGAAGGAACGATCAAGTCTCGCCTGTTCTATGCCACAAAATACCTTGCCGAACAATTGAAAGAATTTAATCCGCTTATAAACAGATCGATATGAAAGCGCCTGATTTTGATCGCATTTTTGAAAAAAACTTCCACGAACTGACGGCCGATGAACGTGCAGAAATGCAGGAATTGTTCAGCAGCGAAGAAGAGTTCAATCACATGAAGTTTGTGATGCACTCCGTCAATGCCGCCATTTCACAGCAACAACAGCAAGCCGGCCCTTCCGCAAAAGTGAAAGAGCGCCTGGACCACCTCTATACGGAAACTTACCGCAACAAAGGCATTCTCTGGTACAACTCCGTGGGGACCTTCTTTATTTCTTCCGAAAAGAAATGGCACCAGCAAAACCTGCTGCGCATTGCGGCCCTTTTTATCCTTTTCTTTACCATCTACCCTTTCTGGAATGGCACGCTCACTAGTGAAAAAGTACAGCTTAGCCAGCATGACCAGTCACAGGAAGAAAGCACACAACAAGCCGGAAAGGAACAAATGGAAGCACCTGCGTTCAACAGCACGGACAAGAAGGCAGAAAGCCCGGTGAGCGACCAGGTCGCGCATGTTCCGGCGGAAGCTACCTTTGATGTGATTTCCGAAACGGAAAGTCTCGCCGAGGAAGATGTGGAGATTTCCGGTGCAGAGCACTTTATGCCTGCCAACGATGATAAACCGACGATGGCCGGAAGCACGATCACCTTCAGTACACACCCGGACGGTGTTTTCCTGGGCGACAGTGAGCTGGACAGCAAAAACAAAGAGTTTTCGGTGGCCCGCCACAGCGACGTGCTCGATATCCTGACTGCAACTTATTAAAAACGTGGGGCAGCAGTTCAACATCCGGGTTTACGGCCTGCTGATCAATGAGCGGAGCGAAGTGCTCCTTTCGGATGAAGAACTGCACGGTTTCCGCTTCACCAAATTCCCGGGCGGCGGACTCGAATTCGGCGAAGGCCTGGTAGACGCGCTCAAACGCGAATTCCTCGAAGAACTTGCGATCCGGGTAGAGGTCGGCGATTTGTTTTACCTCACGGATTTTTTCCAGCCCTCGGCCTTTAACCCCATGCACCAGGTGATTTCGGTATATTACCGGGTTTCCACTCCTATTTGGCGCGAAATCCCGGTGCAGCAGGAAAAAACCTTTCATCCCGAGCGCGAAAATCACCGCTGGATATCAGTCAAGCATCTCAAAGCAGCCGATCTTCATTTCCCGATTGATCAACTGGTGGCCGAAAAACTGGCTTCCGGCAGCCTTTAGGCATAAATGCAGGCTTTTTTTTAAAAAAGCAGCAATAAGGCTTTAATTTTCAAAGGCTAAGGCAAATGACTTATCCTCAAAATTTATCCCCGCTTTTCTTGCTTATTTGAGATTTAAGTTTTAGATTTGAATTACACAAACTCAAACTATTTGCAGACTACTGAGACTGATATCCGGAAAAAAATCGAAGAGCTTGAACAGGAACTGGCACATCTGAAAAGCCAGCTGCCCCAGGAAAAAACGGTCAATGCCCCGGAGGCATTCCAGGCTATTTTTGATGAAGCCGAAAAAAAGGTTGCCGATTATTTCAGCCGCTTAACGCTTGATCCGCAGGAAGGCCGGATACACATTGGTGATGAACGCTATATCCTGGTCAGGGCTTCGTCGCTTTCCAACGAGTTTTTTGAAAATTTTGCGAGCAACCTGCCGGAAAAAACGCCGGATGAAGCCTTTAACATCACCCGCGATTTTCTTTTTGACATGGGCCACCTTATCGGGATGGAAGACGCCCGCCGGGTACAGGCCAAAATCGGGCTGACAGACCCGATCTCCAAGCTTTCGGCCGGGCCGGTGCATTTTGCGCATGCAGGCTGGGCTTTTGTCGATCTGCTGCCGGAGAGCAATCCCAGTCCGGACGCCAATTTTTTCCTGAAATACCATCATCCTTATTCATTCGAGGCCGATTCCTGGATCAAAGCAGGAAAAAAGTCCGACAAGCCGGTTTGTATTATGAGCGCCGCCTATTCATCCGGCTGGTGTGAAGAAAGCTTCAACATGCCGCTGACGGCCGTTGAGATTTCCTGCCGGGCCAAAGGCGATGAATATTGCACCTTCATTATGGCGCAGCCCGAACGGATCAATCATTTCCTGGACGAGGAAGCCAAAAGCAAACAAATTTCGGGGAAAATTGACGTTCCTTACTTTTTTGAACGCAAAATCATCGAGGAAAAGCTGCGCGCGAACCAAAAATTACTGGAAGAAGCACAAGCCATTGCCAAACTGGCCGCCTGGGAGCTTGACCTGGAAACCCGGGAATTTGTCTGGTCAAACGAGCTGCGGCGGATTTACGGAGTGGAAAACCATGCCAATCCGCAGGAGATGCAACAGGCTTTCCTGGATACATTAAGTGAAGAAGACCTGGTTTATCACCGTGAAATGCTGGATGATGCGGCTAAAAACGGAAGCGAGTACCACGTTGAGCACCAGATCCGCCTCAAAGACAATACCGTGAAATGGATCCTCACCAATGGGATTCCTGTCCGGGACAAGGAAGGCAAGATCTACAAAATCAAAGGGATCACCCAGGACATCACCAGCCAGAAGGACGCCGAAGAACGGATGATCCGCAACGATAAAATGCTCAAAACCGCCCAGAAAATTGCCCGGATCGGGAGCTGGGAATACGACGTTCCTTCCGCCAAGCTGACCTGGTCGGACGAACTATACGACATCTGCGAGATCGATAAAAATACCGTCACCGACCTGGAGCAGGAATTTTATTCCAAAATGGACGAAGAAGCCGTAAAGGAGCTTGAGCTCTATTTACAAAAATGCATCCGGGACGGCGAATCCTACAAACTCGAATTTGATATCACCCTGGGCGTAAACCGCCAGAAAACCTTGTACGGACTGGGTATGGCCCACCGGAACAGCCGGCAGGAGATCGTTAAAGTGTATGGCGTTACGCAGGACATCAGCGAAAGCAAACGACAAAACAAAACCCTGATCGAAAACATCAAGGAAAAGGAAACCCTGCTGAAGGAAGTCCACCACCGCGTGAAAAACAACCTGCAAATCATTTCCAGCCTGCTTAACCTGCAATCGAGCTTCATCGAAAACGAAGAAATGCTCAAATTGTACCGCGAAAGCCAGAACCGGATCAAATCCATTGCTTCCGTTCACGAATTGCTGTACCAATCGGACGACCTCTCGCAGATTTCTTTTGATAAATACCTAAAAAAACTGGTCGACGACCTGATTATCTCCTATTTCGGCATTGAAAACCGGATCAAGCTCTTCATCAATACCCGGGAATATTTCAACATCGATACTTCCATCCCGCTTGGCCTGCTGATCAATGAAATTGTTTCCAATTCCCTCAAGCATGGCCTGAAAAACGAAGCCAACGAATTCATCTACATCGATATTTTCAAGGTCAGCTATAAAACCTACCAGCTTAAAATCGGGGATAACGGGCGGGGCTTTGTTTCTGCTAAATCGGACGAAGATCCCGAATCGCTTGGCCTCATGCTGATCAAGGAGTTATCGGGGCAGCTCAATGGTGAAATCATCAAGAATACCGAAAACCAGGGCACACATTACGAATTGATCTTCAAATCGAACTAGCTTAGTTTTTAAGCAAGCTGATCGCTTGTCCCCCTACCCGGATGATATAGGCTCCGGAGTCTACATTAAAATCACGGATTGTATTTTGACCGGGAACTAACTCTCCCTTCCGGATAAGCTTACCATCCATCGAAAAAATCCGGAAATCAGCTTTCTCACTGATGGTGAGGCTAAAATGGTCTCCTGCCACCGGGTTTGGAGCCAGTATAACCCCTGTTCCTGTTTGAAGCTCGCTTATGGAAACGAAATCCGGGTCATAGCTGAAAATATCCATGCTGTAATAATCCAGCGGATCGGCATGTCCACAGATAAAATAGAGTTTTCCGTCCATCCATTCCGCGCCTTTCTCCGGCTTGGAAAAATAAGGCGGGTGGGATCCGTAATCGGTCACCTGGAAAAGCTGCGCCTGATGATCGTTGAAATTCACTTTCAGTAAATGATACATAGTCGAATCGTGCTGAACAGCGATCAGGAACAATTCATCGTCATTTTCGGAAACATAGTGCAGGTGATAATTCGATTCGTAAACCGCCAGCATGTTTTCGCCGTCAAAGCGATTGAGCGTATGGTGTTCGGTCCAGCTGTCTTCGGTAACAATGGTACACTTTCCATCCTGCACGAGAAACTCAAAAAACCAGTGATGTGGTTCCAGGCTAACAACAGGCTCAAAGCTCAGGCCATCGGAAGAGCTGTAAAGCACTTCAACCGTATCCTGGTGGGCGAGCGACAAGGCGCGGGCATGCATGTACATCCGGTCGCCGAGGATAAAACTTCTGTTTCTGCTGTAAAGGTTCAGGCCGGTTGAGTCATAAAGGACCGTTTGCAGGTTTTCTTCCGGGTCGAGCCTGAAAAGGCGGTTTACTTCATAATGCAGCGAAATCCAGATATCTTCGGCCACCAGGTTGGTGTTGAAGAAAAAATCACCGTTAAACTCCATCCGGTCATAAACATAAGAACCCCGGATCGTTGCTACTTCAAGTGTCAGGGAATCGGTGAGCCTGCATTTCCGGATGCGGCTTTGATAAGCCGAATCGGCTTCGGTCAGGTAAAAGGTATGCTCCGCCGTTGTTGTAATAAACTGCTTGGCATTATAGGCTTCTTCAAAGCTGAGCTGCTTCAGGACCATGTTTTCATCCAGCT
>CBINGV010000219.1:0-6264 GCA_966250255.1 uncultured Flavobacteriales bacterium
ATTTTTATGTGCTGCCGGAATTCCGCGATCGCAAGATCGGCTCCCGTTTGTTTGACGAGGTGGTTGAAATTGCGCGTCAGAAAGGCGTTAAACGCATGGATTGGCAGGTCTTGGAATGGAACGAGCTGGCTTTGGATTTCTACCGCCGGAAAAACGCGATCCTGGACCCGGAATGGGTGAACGGGAGGATTTTCTTTTAGTTGCGGAGTTGCTAAGTTAGGAGTTTGTGAGTGGGCTAGTTTAGCCACAAAGGCACGAAGATAGGATTGTGATGTGTGGATAAATCTGCTTTCTCCTTTACTTCCCTTTGGTCAGTGAGAACGCTGCGCTTAGTTGGAGGGGGACAGAGGGGAGGACTCAAGGAAAATCCAACTATTTTACAACAAATCTTTGATGAGTTTTTTGAAAGCCGTTTGATCTGCGTGATAAATCTGCGCTGTCAGCGGGAAAATGTTCAATCCAGTAAAATTTTCCGACCGTAATCCGAGAGCTTGTTTTTCCAGTCGCTAATGCGGATTTCGCTTTCGATGTACCAGAGCTCGTCGACGTTCTGGTTAACGTGGGCCGAGCAGCGCGGGAGAAAGAACCTGATTTTGGATGGCATCACGATAAAGCGCACGCTTTCGAGGTAAAAGCCATTGGCGGAGCACATGTCGTACATCTCGACCATTTCCGTATAGTATTCCCGATCGTCGCCCGAAAGCGTATCGCTGGCGAGGCGCTCGCGCCCGACTTTCATGATAGAATCGATTTGTTCCTTGCGGAGTTTGGCCAGCTGTTGCGTCAGCTCATTTTTTGCGGCGGGCGTCAGCAGGGTATCGAGGGAAAAAAGCTCTCCTGTGACGAGGTCAAAGTTGTAGCTGGCGTCATAGCCTTCGCAATAGGCGCTGCAATATTCGCCGCTGACGGTGATGGAGTACACTTTATTACTGAGGTTTTCGATCTTGTAATCGAGGCTGGTTACCGTCGGCCGCATTTCGTCAGGGATGGGCCAGACGTTTTCGAAAATGCTCGCTTTTTGCTTGCCGTATTCGAGCTGCAGCTGCTCCCGGATGAGATAAGCGTTTATTTTGTCAGCAATTTCAGTTTTTCCTTTTTTGAGGATCGGGAAAATGTAAATCAATTCAGGGTCATGCGGACTTTTTTCTTCGACTTTTTCCACGGCAAAGTCGGGGATTTCCGCTTTTTTGGGCTGTGCCTGGCAGGCGCAAAGCGCAAGGAGGGAAAGAAGCGCTAAGCCCGGCAGGACTTTTCGGGTGTTTCTCAAGAGTTCAGACATGACAAAATTGTTTTATCAAACATACGGAAAAATTTGATTTGAATGAAATTTGTTCAAATTCTTAATCCGGGAAATTTGATTCACTTTCTCTCAAACATTTGGAAAGAAAATCTAGACTAACATTATGCAATGAACTTATTTTTCTGTTTTTTGGTGAATCAATTTTTAAATGAAGTTGATTAACAAATTCTTTTTCAAATACTAATTCATCATCTATATGTCTCCCATATCTCCGCTTGAAATAATGAGCTAAATTCCAAATTTCATCATTTTCAAGTTTGCTAATTCTCAAAACAACCTGGTTTAAATCCAGTTTATGCCAAAAGGGGTGATAATACCATTCATTTTCGTGATCACTAATTTGTTTAAGAAACAAGTTAAAATCGGTTAAGAAAATTTGAAAAATCTTGTTTAATTTATTTTCATTTCTTTTTTCGTTTAACCAATTGTTAATCTCTAAGCAAAAAGTGATTATTTCTTTTACATCGTCCTTGAATTCAATATCATTTGATATGGACATATGAAATTCCAAATCACTATGAAATTTGTAGTTTGGTTTTCCTTTAGTGATTCCTTTTTTGAATCGTAACTTTAATTTTTCAATATCAAATTTTAAGATGTTGTTAAATCTTGTAGCAAAATGAAAGACCGTTTGAATTTCCGGTAATTGATACTTCCCCTGATCCACGAAATGAATCATTTTATAAGTCAAATTGCGGTATTCTCTATTGGTAAGCTTAAGACAATCCATATATTCCAATTTTTTTAAAACCTGATTCTGCTCAGAAATTTTTCCATTTTCTAAAGGAAAAAACACTTCAAGCTCTGATTTTAACTCAGAAATAGTGAAAGGTCTGATACCGGTGATATACTCTAAAATAGATCTAAAGAAGAAGTATCGCTGATGTAAAAAATACTTTTTTCTAAATTTTTCCATATAGGAAAGTTCTTCCTCTTGTTCTGGATTTTCGGATTTCGTTTTACCTAAAAGTTTTTGGTAGATACTCAAAGAATTTAAGTTGACCTGATGTAACTGATCAAAATTGGAAGAGTTTAACAATCCAAGTTTATATTCGATTGAAATTGCTAAAGTAAAGTTTAAAACAGCGTCCAACTTATCATTTTTTTGGATTGCAAAATTTTTATCGGATTGAAAAATACTTTCGAGTTCGCTAAAAATTAGTTTAAAATATTCCAGGAAAAAAATCAGGTTTCGAAAATTATTCTGATTAGCTTTAATAACATCAATTATATATTTTTCATTTTGAGATAAAAAATTAAAGAACAATTTGTTAGAACTGGAGTAACGGGTTTCAATTATTTTCTGAAAAACTAGTTGCGGATCTGGTGTGTATTGAATAGAAGCGCCAATTACTTTTTCACGCGCTTTTTCTAAATAATTATCATCTTGTCTTAAAATTTCTTCATTAGCTATAATCAAAATCTTGGCTCCCTGATTTTCAACCAAGGAATTTATAAATCCAAAAATGTCTTCAGTAAGCAGAGAATTACTTTTTCGATCTAAATCATCAAAACAAATTACTAATTCATCATATTTAAGCCAATCACCCACCTCTAAATTTTGATCGGTGATATATTTATCAATGTCTCCTAGTTTAGTTATTTGAGCCATTCCTCGGATTAAGGATTTCCCTACACCTATGGCGAGTTTTAATCCTTTGTTTTTCAAAATCGGATAAAGTTCCAAAAAAATAGCCGTTTGAATTTCTTCAATGTTTTTGAGCCCGAATAATGAAATATGTATAGGTGTAAATTTTTTGAGCTCGTTTTGAGGTAATGAAGTTTTTTCTATTTGCGGAGCAAGTTCATTTTTGTAAAAGTATGTTTTACCAACTCCATATTGCCCGTTAATAATAATTGCATGATTGGTTTCGAGTTTTAAATATTGTAGAACAATATCAATTTGATTATTATTCATAATTAACTCAGGTGTTTATCTTTCAGATATAAGAAAAGTTCTTTCTTATCATCAAAATCTTTTGGTAATTGAACTTTTCCTATAATTCCGGATAATTTTGATGGAAGCTTCTCGTCTTTTTTAGAGGTTTTTGTATTTGATCGTGATTTTTTCATGAAACAGGTTAAATTTAGCAAAAAAAGTTGGATTAAAAAAATAAGCTTAGCTTGATAAAAACAATTCTTAATTTTACATTCTCAATTTTCCATTCGGCATCATGAATTACCTGATCATCGGCCTGGGCAATCCCGGCAGCAAATACGAAGAAACGCGCCACAACATCGGTTTTAAGGTGGTGGAACTGCTTGCCAAAGAAGCGGGTGCGTCCTTTTCATTGCAGAAACTGGCCGAGGTAAGCAAAATCAAAATCAAGGGCCGAAACCTCACGCTGATTAAGCCGACGACTTACATGAACCTGAGCGGGAAGGCGGTCAATTATTACATGCAGGCGGAAAAAGTGCCGCTGGAAAATATTTTTGTGATCACCGACGACCTGGCACTGCCTTTCGGGAAATTACGCCTCAAAGGCAAAGGATCCTCGGGGGGCCACAATGGCTTGAAGGACATCGAAGCGGTATTGAAAAGCCAGGAATATGCGCGTTTGCGTTTTGGTGTGGGCGCCGATTTCAGCAAAGGAAAACAGGTGGATTACGTCCTGGGCGAATGGAGCGCCGAAGAACGCGAAACGCTGAACGAGCGCATTGCCGTAGCGGCCGAATTTGCAAAAAGCTTTGTGGCCATCGGTGTAGACCGGACGATGTCGGCGCTGAACAACAAATAAAATGGAAAATAAAGAATTAATTTTTCATTCTCCGTTTTCAATCCTTAATTAATCAATGACTTCCAGCTTGGCGAAGCGCAGCAACAAGGTTTTCGAGCCTTCTTTCGGGAAAAAAATCGTTGCTTTTTTGTCGTCGCCCGTCCCGCTGATTTCAATGATCTTGCCCTTGCCGAAGCGTTCGTGCATCACATTGTAACCGACTTTCAGGTCAAGCCCCGAAGCCGCTTGCGCATTGGATGGATTACGTGTGGCCTGACTCAGGGAAGTCAAGCCGCGTGGGGTTCCTCCGGGTGTGCGGTTGAGCCCGCCGCTGAAGGATGGCATTTTGTTGAAGCCGGCACTGAGTGAACGCCCGGTGCCGCGCTCCTGGTAAGGGTTTTCCTGCTGCACGTAATCGCTGTTGATTTCCGTCAGGAAACGGCTGGGTTCCGAAGACTGGAGGCTTCCCCACACGAAACGGGAAACGGCATAGGAAATCGTGCAGGTTTTTTCGGCACGGGTGATTGCCACGTAAAACAGGCGGCGTTCTTCCTCGAGTTCCGAGCGCGAATTCAGGACCATCTGCGATGGAAAGAGGTTTTCTTCGAGGCCAACCAGGAAAACGTGCGGAAATTCCAGTCCCTTGCTCGAGTGGATCGTCATGAGCGAAATTTTGTTCTTATCTTCTTCCTTATCGTTGTCGGCATCGGTCAGCAGGGCCACATCGATCATAAAATCAGACAGCGTTTTGAGCTCATCTTCGGCATGGTTTTCAGAAAAAGCCTGCACCCCGTTGAGTAATTCCTCGATGTTCTGGTAGCGTTCCACCTCTTCGGGACCCTTGTCTTTTTCGCTGTATAATTCTTTCAGGATCCCGGAAGATTTGGCAATGTGGTTGGCCAGCTCAAAGGCCGGTTTTTTATCGATTTCGGCGTTGAAGCTGCGGATCATCGTGGCAAACTCGCCCAATTTTTGTTTGCTTGCCGCCGGGATGGCTACCGGGTATTGATTGAAGGAATTGATCACCTCCCAGAAACTGACGTTATATTGGTTGGCCGCAATGACAATGTTTTCAATGCTGGTTTTCCCGATGCCGCGTTTCGGGTAGTTGACTACACGTTTAAGCGCTTCTTCGTCGCGCGGGTTGGCCGCCAGGCGGAAATAGGACAGTAAATCCTTGATCTCTTTGCGCTGGTAGAAGGAAATGCCCCCGTAAATCTTATACGGCATGTTGAGCTTGCGCAGGGCCTCCTCGAAGGAGCGCGACTGGCGGTTGGTACGGTACAGGATGGCAAAGTCTTTGAAGTCGAGCCCTTCCGCCTGCTTGAGGTCGAAAATGCGGTTGGCCACTGTTTTTCCTTCTTCGTTATCGGTCAGCGTGCGCAGGATCGTAATCGGTTTGCCCAGCTCATTTTCCGTCCAGACTTCCTTTTTGATCTGGTCCTGGTTGCGTGCAATGACCGAATTGGCCGCTTCCACGATGCTTTTCGTGCTGCGGTAATTTTGTTCCAGTTTGAAGAGCTGGAAATCCGGGTAATCCTTTTTGAAATTCAGGATGTTCTGGATATTGGCCCCGCGGAAAGAATAGATACTCTGGGCATCATCACCCACCACGCAGATATTTTCGAATACGGCCGCCAGTTTTTTTACGATCAGGTACTGGGCGTAGTTCGTATCCTGGTACTCATCCACGAGGATATAGCGGAATTTATGCTGGTAATACTGTAGTACGTCCGGGAAGTCGCGCAGCAGCACATTGGTCTGGAACAGGAGGTCGTCAAAATCCATCGCGCCGGCTTTCTGGCAGCGGTTCACGTAGGTTTTGTAAATCCGGGCCATTTCCGGGCGGCGGCTCTGGATATCTTCCGTCTGGATTTCGGGATTTTCGGCATAGTCTTCGGCCGAAATCAGGTTGTTTTTCGCTGCCGAAATGCGCCCGAGCACCATGCTTGGCTTATAGGTTTTATCGTCCAGGCTGAGCTCCTTGATGATGTCTTTCATCAGGCTTTTCGAATCCTGGGTATCGTAGATCGTAAAGTTTGTCGGGTAACCGATGCGCTCGGCATTGTAGCGCAGGATCCGCGAAAACACGGAGTGGAAGGTGCCCATCGTCAGGTTGCGCGATTCGGAGCTGCCCACAATGTGGTGGATCCGTTCGTTCATTTCACGGGCCGCCTTGTTGGTAAAGGTCAGGGCGAGGATGTTAAAAGGATCTACACCCAGGTTGATCATGTGGGCAATCCGGTA
>CBINGV010000220.1:0-6232 GCA_966250255.1 uncultured Flavobacteriales bacterium
TTCACCAAAGGCATAGGCAACGCTCCAGCGCACGACCGTTCCGCCAGTTTCGCTGTTGATGAGTAATGGAGGAATGACTGCGTCAAGCTGATTGCTGTAAAGATGCGCGACATTCCCGATAATTTTGGCGCTTTCCCATTGCACCCGTGCTGCTTTATGGTTTAAGCATTCTGCCAGGAAAGCAAAACAGGCCGGTGTAATGATTTCAGGCTTTGTCTTGGAGGCAAATTCGAGGGCTTCGATGCACGTGCCCTTGTCGCGGTCTTTGGCGCTTTGCAGCAAAGCCAGGAGTTGATCCGTGCTGAGCTCGCCGTCGAGAAGCAGGGTGCAGACAGCCTCCGTTTTTTCCTTCGACTTCCGGCTTTTATCGCTTAAAAGGGTTTCGAGTTCCATGTTTTCAATCAAAAGTCGCCATCCAGGACATCCGGGCTGAGCAGCTGGTCCTGGTCTTCAAAAGTGATTTCCATACGCTTGCGGCTTTTTCCATCCTGTTCCTCCACTACGATTTTTTTACTGAAGGGAGTGCGCAGTTTTGCTGGGATGTAAAAAGCAAGTACGGCAGCCACTACGCTTGGCGTGAGCCAGAGTAGCGAAAGCGGGTCGAGCCGGATCTCGCCTTTGCCGGCCGAGCGAATAATTCCTATAACGATCAGGATTCCCACCACGCGGTAAGACTCATGCCGGCGGGTGAGGGCGCCGAAAATGCCCAGGCCGGGCACAATGAGGCCCAGGGCCACCAGCAAGAGAATGACATTTATGTTGCTGTTGTAAAAGCCAAGGTTGAGTACAATGGAAATGCTGCGCAGTACCAGCGTAAGACCCAGCAGCGCGACATACGAATAAACCGCCAGCTGGTATTGGTTCTGCCTCGCCCGCGAAGGAATGCGGGAAATATCGTCAGCCAGCTCTTCCAGCCCGTTTGCCTGCTCTTGACGCAGGCTGTTAAACGTTTCCTGGTGGGAGCGGTCTTCACGGACAATCATCCGGTAAGCATTTTTCTTGAGCCATTTGCGCGTCATGCCGAATTGGGTTGAACTATAAAACAAATGTAGCTTTTTTGGAATTGAAAATGAAAAATGGAACACACAATTCTCCATTTTTCATTTTCAATTTTTCACTTTCAATTAATCGCCTTATCTTTTCACCACTTTTTATTAATAAAATACATAGCATGCAACTGTGGAATACATTCAATAAGGAGGAGCTGGTGAAGCGTTTGACCGAAAGCGGGCACGAATTTGTGACGATTTCGTTTTACCAATATGCAAAAATTGCAAATCCTCGTCTTTTCCGTGATCACCTTTTCCAGATGTGGTCCAAACTTGAAATCGTAGGGCGTACCTACGTCGCGCATGAAGGGATCAATGCCCAGGTTTCGGTGCCGGTGATTCATTTCGAACAATTCCGGGAGGAGCTTTACCAGGTTGATTTTCTCAACAACATCCGCCTCAATATTGCCGTGGAAGATGCCGGAGTTCCTTTTCCGTTCCTGAAGCTCAAAATCAAGGTGCGTGACAAAATCCTGGCCGACGGGCTCAACGACGAGACGTTTGATGTGCGCGATAAAGGGATTCACCTGTCAGCAGCCGAATTTAACGAGTTGACGAATGATCCCGACACGATCCTCATCGATTTCCGGAACCATTACGAAAGCGAAGTAGGGTATTTCAAAGGAGCGATTACACCGGATGTGGACACCTTCCGGGATTCACTTTCTTTTATCGAAGAAACTTACCTCAAAGGCAACGAGGATAAAAATATCGTGATGTACTGCACCGGCGGGATCCGCTGTGAGAAGGCTTCGGCCTGGTACAAGCACCGCGGTTTCAAACAGGTGCACCAGCTCGAAGGCGGGATCATTAAATATGCCAACGAATGCAAGGAGCAAGGCCTCGAAAATAAATTTATCGGTAAAAACTTCGTCTTCGATGACCGTCGCGGCGAGCGCATTTCCGACGATATCATTGCCCAGTGTCACCAGTGCGGGAAACCGTTCGATACACACACGAACTGTGTGAACGATGGCTGTCACCTGCTCTTCATCCAATGTGATTCCTGCAAGGAGCAATACGAAAATTGCTGTTCAGGGGAATGCCGGGACATGATCCATTTGCCGCTGGAGGAACAAAAAGCCCTGCGCAAAAACAATATGGAAAGCAATAAGATCTTCAAAAAAGGCCGTTCCGAAAAACTGGTTTTCAAAGTGAACCGGGTTTAGTTTTTAGACGCAAAGTTTACGAAGGACACACCAAGGTCGCGAAGCGCAGGTTTGCATGGCGCACTTTGGTAAAACCCGGCGCATTTTGCGTCCCGGAAAAACGAAAATCAGAAATCTTTTCTTATATTAGCCTCATGAAACTGATTCATGCCTGCATGGCCTTGCCGCTTGTTTTGTTGTTGACCGCCTGTCCGTCGAAGGAAAAGAATTTCAAGCAGTTCAAAGACAATCACTACGATTTTTCGGATTTACATAAGGTATATCACAAGGGGCTGAACGCTTTTATCCCGGCTTATTTTATCCCGGAATACGGAAAGGGGCACATGATCCAGAAAGAAGGGCTCTCGCGCTTCGATCCCGAAACGAGCATTTATTTTTCCATCGAATATTTCAGTGAAGACGAGGTGACCGATATCCAGTTTACCTATGAGGAAGGAACGCCTCCGGTAGAGGCCCTGCATGCATATTACCGCGATTTACGCGCGGCCTCGCTTGATCACCCGAAGATTTCCATTGCACAGGACCTGCCTGAAAAAATGAAGTTCAAAGGTTTTTACCAGGTAATCCGCGGCAGTCGCAATTCCTATGATTACGACAAATTGGTTTACCAGTTTGCCAGCCTCGAGCGTAAGGTCAAAGGAGAAAAGCGCTATTACATCGTGCAGCTCATTGCCCAGGAAGAGCTGGCAAAATACCTTTCCGATGATTTCAAACGCATGCTTTACGGCTTGAAATAATGTTTGCCGCCCGCTTAAAATCCATGCTGGAAGCCGGTTTGCCGGGTGAACAGGCCCACGTCCGCATGGCGCCGCTTTCCCGACCTTTATCGAGCCTGGCAAAGCAAAGCACGGCAGTTTTCCGGGAATCAGCCGTAGCCATTATTTTGTTTGAAGAAGCCGGCGAGCAGCGTATCGTACTGATCCAGCGCCCGCAATACGAAGGAAAGCACGGCGGACAAGTCAGTTTTCCGGGCGGAAAGCGCGAAGAAAGCGACCTCGACCTATTGCAAACCGCCATGCGTGAATGCTTCGAAGAAACCGGCCTGCAACTGGGCCTGGAGCAATACGTGGGGCCGCTGACGCCCGTTTTTATACCCGTAAGCAGTTTTCATGTCGATGCTCATTTGTTTTACCTCGATTATGTTCCGCAATTCAATAAAGACGAACGCGAAGTGGAAGCTATTTTTACAATAGCCGTCAACGAGCTGCTGGATGATTTGCGGGTGCAGCTCACCACAATCACCGTGGGCGAAAATATGAAACTGAAAGATGTTCCTTACTTCGACCTGGAAAATAAAGTGATCTGGGGCGCTACCGCCCTCATGCTCAGCGAGCTCAAGGAAATTCTCTCCCGGGTTAAAGATTGAGCCTTGCTTAACGCAGCGAATAACAAAAAAGAAGAAGCTTAAAAGCGCACACGTGCAATCCCCATCGCCCCGGAAACCGTATTGGATTTGGTCGTGAAGAAGGTCAGGGCATCGCGCGAAGCAATCCCGAATTCGTATTTTCCTTCCCGCAGGATGAAATTCACCCCCAGGGGCATGTTGGTTTTGTAAATCCCGCCGCCGAGGTAGCCCACACTGAGCTGTAACCAGCGTACCGGTCGGAAATCACCGCCAAAGGAAATCACGGCGTTCTGGATACCACCCGGGTTGTCTTTGTTGAACGGGGCAACGAAATCAAAACCGAAGCTGAGCTGTTTAATCGGGTGGAAACTGGCGCCAATACGCAATGTGGCCGGGTTGACCATTTTGTATTTTTCTTCGCCTTTCAGCGTGAGGATTCCGCCGTTTTGCAAAAGCTGTTTCACCCCGTCGGTCAGGTTGTCGTTGTTCGGGTTGAGCCCGGCGAGACTGATATTGCCCACCAGCGTATCCTTTACTGTATAGACGTTGCGCTTGTACTGCACGCTGCCGACATTGTTCACCGACATCGCTACTTTGAGCTTGTTAAAGAAAATGGCACTGGCCGAAAAATCAAGCCCGTAACCCATCCCGACAGCCGGGGGAATGCCGCCCGAATAATTCAGGAAAGACGAAGCATTGACGTTGGCCACGTCACCGTAATTGATCTTAAAAGCCGGGGTAATGGACGAAAACAAGGTCACGGTTTCGCCGTCGGATTGTAACTCGAACATGGCCATCGACTGGATCAGGCGTCCGCCGATTCCCCCGTAGAGGACGAAAACGGAATCCTTACCGAAGATTTTGCGGCCGTAGCCAAAATTGTAGGAACGGTTCCACACCATGCGGATTTCGGAACCATTGGTCAGCTGGCTCAGTTTCAGCGGAACGGAAATTTTACCCAAAACCACGTTGTTGAGCGTTTCCTCGCTCAGCGTGTCGGAGTTGGCAATCACGGAGGTGTCCATATCAACCACTACCGTCAGCGAGTCGAAATAGGAGGAGAGCTTGCCGCGGAAAATAACGTCGGTTAAGGTCGAATTCAATTTGGAATACCAGTTGTAGCTTTCCGTCACGTTGAAGGCAATCCCGCCGAATTTCGGTCCCTGGAAAGCAAAGCCTCCCCAGTTGTACTGACCGTCGATGTAGAGCCCGGTTTGCGCATATTCCGCTGCGGCATCACGTTGTGCACCCCAATCAATTTGGGCGCCGGATGAATCTTTTTTTACCTGGTGATAAATCGTGCTCGCCAGGTTTTTGAGCTTGGTGCTGTTAAAGGCATCCGAGTACAAACCGCCGTTTGCTTCAAAACCCCCGGTGGTTACCTTGTATTTCTGATAGCCAGATCCCCAGCCCAGGGCCGAGTTATTGATCCCGAGACAATGATAATCAGTCACAAAAGTCGTGGCAACCCCTTTACCAACCGTGGTGTAGGCAATGCCTTGCGTTTGTGCGTTAAGAAAAGAAAAGGAGAGCAGGAGCAGGAGAGTTGAAGCTATTTTTTTCATTGAAGTCAGTTTGTTCGCCGAAAGTAGGAACAATATTTGAATTTTCCAAGCTCTTTAAAGTAATGTTCTGAGTACGAATCTTAAATGCAGTGTTTGCTCCAAATGACAAAAGAAAGATAAACCATATAAGCCACATAAGAGCCTATAAACAGGAAAGACTTAACGCTTTAATGCTTACGCCGTAGCTACAGCATAGGCGCTATATGTTTAAAAAAATGAGGAAAATTACAAGGAAACCGAAGCGTTGTAAAATAAAAAGAGGAGTACACCAAAACCAGATTTACTCCTCTTTTCACTAAACCATGCTAAAACTATAAAACCCAAATCAATTTCTATGAAAAAAACTGTATTTGTGCTACAAAGATAAGGCGGATTTTTGATATTGCAAATTATACACGTTTAATTTTTTGTTAAAAAACGCAAAAATGGAATAACTTATTGATTTTGATTGAATTATTTTTTTTGAGTTAAATGAATTTTGAAAAAAATCTTATTTTATTGTGGACTGTCTTAAGTGATAAAAGTGAGGAAAAGAAAAAGACTGAGCGGTTTGGCAATGCGTTCAAGGCGCTTGTCGTCTGTGACCTGTCACACTACTTGAATTGCATTGCCCCGTGAAGTTTTTTTCTCCGAACGGCTTCACTTAAGCCTTGATCTTTTGCTTCTTTTGTATCAAGACAAAAGAAGGGGAAAACAAAAAACATTTCTAAAAGGAGCTGGAAAGAGTTGGTAATCAGTTGTTCCGGGCAAACTGATACGCAAAACCAATACTAAAAAAGACACTGCTGAAAGCATGCGACTGCTGCAATTCATCTTTTGGCTTGCTGAGTACATATTCCGGGTTGTAATCCGCGTTATTGGAGAAATTATTCAGGTTCGGGAAATACTTGCTTTCTTGCTCGTAGAGGGGAAGAGATGCCAGTTGGTCGGCATCATTCAGCGTATAACTTTCCGCCGTCCGGTAACTTGTCGTTTGGGCAAAGAGGTTCAGGCCAAGCTGTGATCGCAGGAACATATTCTTTCCCAGGTGTTTTTCAAAGCCGATACTCTGGTAAAAGCCAAAGCTGAAATTGTAGGTATAATGTTGGGTGGCTTTCGTTGTAT
>CBINGV010000221.1:0-6206 GCA_966250255.1 uncultured Flavobacteriales bacterium
TACAATTTAGAGATTTAAAATTCTAAATGTAGATATTTAAGGAATGTGATAGAAATCAATTTAATTGAAAATAATTCTCAATTACCTGCGGTGCTGCTTACGCGGTCTTCCTACTTAATTCTCCATTTTCACTTTTTCACGTCAATATCGCGCTTGTTAACCAGGGTGAATTTCAAGGCGATCCAGAAACGGTTGAAATTTTCGAAATCGGTGGCAGCGGTATAAAAAGTGTAGCCCGTTTGCAGGTGGAATTGAAAAAGACGGAAGCCCAAAGCCGGCGAAATCCCGATGCGTGACTCGTCAAAATCGGTGCGGTGGGACAGGATCGCCCCGTAGGTGAGTCCCAGGCGGGCGCGCTGCTGCCAGTAAGCGGCATCAAAGCCGAGCACATTTTCCTGGAAATCATAATTGGTGCCGAAACGGAAGCCGTGCACCCGCGGATGGACCAGCTTGATCTTTTTATATTGGAACTCGCCGCCGAATTCGAAGGTGTTGTATTTTCCTTTCTGGAAACCGAAATACGGTCCCGCTTTTTTGCTGCTCACGCCCGGCAGTTTGACCCGCTGGCTAAGAAGCGGATTTGCGAGCAGGAGCAGGAGCGTGCTCAGCAGGAAATTAATTCGAAGACTTTTCATATTTTTGGTAAATTTCGTTCAGTTCAACCACATCCTGTGCATCGATACCCAGGCTGTCGGCAATTTCTTTGGCCCGCAGCACCTGGTCGACCGTCAGGTTTACCTGGCTGCTGTCCTGCTGCTCCCGGAAAAACGAGCTGTTGCGAAAGCCCGGGATCGTGGTGGAAGACAATTTCAGCATCGGGTGGTAAAGCAGGGAATTGTTCTTGCTTTCCAGGGGGATAAAACGGTTGTCCTTGTCGTAGGAATTGAGCAGTAGCAGCACAATGCTTACGATGTAGCTTCCCTTCAGCAAAGCAAAAATTACGCCGCCTATTTTATTTAGCGGGGAAAGCAAGGTTAGTTTCACAATTTTTTCCAAAGCTTTGCCGGCGAAGTAAACCATCGCGCCCACGGCCAGGAAAGTCAGCGTAAAGGAAACGGCCGGCAGGTAGGAAGAATCCCAGCCGGTAAGCTTTTTGATGCCGTTTGAGGCAAATTCGGAAAAATGAATGCCCGCGTAAAGTCCCACCACTAGCGCCAGCAGGGTAAACACTTCGATGATGAAGCCTTTTTTAAAACCCACCCAGGCGGCATAACCCAGCGGGATGAGGATAATGATGTCGAGGAAATTCACAGGGCAAAGATACGGGACAAATCGGGCTGCGTGGCGGCTCCGTTTATTTTTTGTCCACCCGGGGCTGTTGAAGCCGGAATTTTAGTAATTTAAGCGGAACAAATTTTAAACACATAGAAAACATGGCATGTTTATGTTGTGAGCATTGGGTTTAAGGTGTTAGCATCATACTTACCCGAAAGAGCACATAAGATCTGATTCGTAAAACAACATCATTTAGAAAATAAAACAACCGGCTTATGAACTACAAATTCCTCTTATTCTGCGTCCTTTTTTGTGGCCTAGGGATGGAAAGCTGCGGAACAACCCGCCCCAAAAAATATAAACCGTCAAAATCCGAGGTGCACCTCACGCAAGCGGATTCCGGGAAAAGCATTTATGTCAAAGCGGGTGAAGATTTCGAAATCACACTGAATGAATGCGTCGGTTGTGCCGAAGTATGGCAAATCGGGGAAATCGATACCACGAGGATCGCTTTTTTAGCAAACACCTATTCCGGGCGAAGCTGCCAAAATTGCGATGGCGGGAGCCAGGATAACAGTTTTCATTTCAGGGTGCTGCGACCCGGGGCATCAAAAATTTCCCTGCACTATTTTTCCCAAAAAGTCGAGCTGACGATCGACGGGTATATCGAATTGCATTAAGCTTCCTGCTTTTCGAGCAGCAGCGTTTTCATATCAACGCGTGACGCAACAATGGCATGCAGCTCCGAAATGGCGATGCGTTCCTGTTCCATCGTGTCGCGGTCGCGCAGGGTCACGGTGTTGTCTTCCAGGGTCTGGTGATCAACCGTCACGGAGAAGGGCGTACCGATCGCATCCTGGCGGCGGTAACGTTTCCCTATAGCGTCTTTTTCGTCATAACGACACATGAAATCGAATTTGAGTGAGTCCATAATTTCCTGCGCTTTATCCGGCAGGCCATCGCGCTTAATGAGGGGTAAAACGGCTACTTTGTAAGGTGCCAGCGGAGCAGGAACTTTCAAAACAACGCGTTCGGATCCGTCTTCCAGCGTTTCGTTTTGCAGGGAAGCGCTCAATACCGCGAGGAACATGCGGTCGAGGCCCACGGATGTTTCCACCACGTAAGGAACATAGTTTTCGTTCAGTTCCGGGTCGAAATACTGCAGTTTTTTCCCGGAGAACTGCTCGTGCTGTTTCAAATCGAAATCGCCGCGGGAGTGGACTCCTTCGAGCTCCTTGAAGCCCATCGGGAAGTTGAATTCGATATCGGCTGCGGCCTTCGCGTAATGCGCCAGTTTGATGTGATCGTGGAAACGGTAGTTCTGTTCGCCCAAACCAAGCGCTTTGTGCCACTTGATGCGCGTTTCTTTCCAGTATTCGTACCATTTCATTTCTTCGCCCGGGCGCACGAAAAACTGCATTTCCATCTGTTCAAATTCGCGCATGCGGAAAATAAACTGGCGGGCGATGATTTCGTTCCGGAAAGCTTTCCCGATTTGGGCAATCCCGAACGGAATTTTCATCCGGCCGGATTTTTGCACATTCAGGAAGTTTACGAAAATTCCCTGGGCGGTTTCGGGACGCAGGTAAATGGTAGCGGCATCACCGGCTACAGAACCGATTTCAGTGGAAAACATCAGGTTGAACTGGCGCACTTCCGTCCAGTTGCGGGTCCCGGAAACCGGGCAAACGATCTCCAGGTCCATGATCAGCTGGTGAACACCCTGCAAATCGTTGTTCTCGAGCGTGGTGCGCATGCGGTCTTCGATTTCGGTGATCTTTTCAGCATTGCGGAGCACATTCGGGTTCGTTGCCCGGAATTGCGCTTCGTCAAAGGAATCACCAAAACGTTTTTTGCCTTTTTCAACTTCTTTGTTGATTTTCTGGCGTATTTTTTCGATGTGCTCTTCGATTAAATGATCGGCACGGTATCTTTTTTTGGAATCTTTGTTGTCAATCAAAGGATCGTTGAAGGCATCGACGTGCCCGGAAGCTTTCCAGGTAGTCGGGTGCATAAAAATGGAAGCGTCAATTCCCACAATGTTTTCGTGCATCTGGACCATCGCCTTCCACCAGTAGGATTTGATGTTGTTTTTCAGCTCCGAACCCAATTGCCCGTAGTCGTAAGTGGCCGCCAGGCCATCATAGATTTCGGAGGATGGGAAAATATACCCGTATTCTTTTGCGTGTGAAATAACGTCCTTGAGTTTGTCTTCTTTTTGTTCCATGGCTGCAAATTTAATCAATTAATAGGATAATATGCTAATTTTTCTACTGTGCAAATTCAATGGCAGGCTAATAATTATGCCTGGATTTTCAGAGTGTTATATTTCTTAAAAAGCGTGTCTGCTAATCCAAAAAAATAGCGTATATTTAGTTAAAAAACAAGAACATGCTACCGATACTAACTTCAGGGCAAATCAGGGAAGCCGATCAATACAGCATTGAAAAGGAAGGAATCACTTCTGTTGAGCTGATGGAGCGCGCAGCCCGTGAGCTGTTTCACAAATTGCTGCTCCTGTTCCCGCAAGGAGAGGAGTTTGTGATTCTCTGCGGCAATGGCAATAACGGCGGCGATGGCCTGGTGCTGGCCCGTTTGCTGCACCGGGTACGCAAAAAAGTGCGGGTGGTGCTTGCAGATGCCCAGGGGAAACGCTCGGAAGAAAACCGGCTCAACCTGCAACGGCTCGATCAGGAGCCCGGCCTGGAAATCTGCGCCTGGATAAATGAAACTTTCCCGCTGGGTCAAAACACAATTGTTGTGGAATGCCTGCTTGGAAATGGGCTTAAACGCGCACCGGAAGGGCAGTTTTTGTCCCTGATTGCTTATGCCAACAGCCTGGATGTTTCGCGCGTTGCGGTTGATGTGCCTGCAGGCTTGTTCAGTGAAGGACCGGGCAGCGATCCGGAAACGATTTTCCGGGCGGACTATACGCTGACTTTCCAGGTGCCGAAACCCAACCTGCTCAACCCGGATTATGGAATGTTTACCGGCAGGCTGGAAGTCCTGGACATTGGACTGGATCGTGCTTTTATCCGGGACCAGGCAAATGGTGAATACCTTACGGAGGCTTCCGATGTCTGCAAAATCCTGCCGAAACGGCATCCGGCCCTGAGCAAACATGATTTCGGGCACGCCTTGCTGATTGCGGGGAGTGAAGATAAAATGGGGGCGGCAATCCTGGCTACACAAGCTTGTTTGCGGAGTGGCGCCGGCTTGACCACGGTGCACGTTCCCTTCTCCGCTAAAAAAACAATGAATATCTGTGCACCCGAAGCCATGCTCAGCCTCGACCCGGAAGAAACCTTCCTTTCGGATTTTCCGGATGTACGCTACAAAACCGCCGTGGGTATCGGCCCGGGCATTGGTAAAGCGCCTGAAACGGCTGAATTGGTGCTTGATGTACTCGAAACCCATTTGCCCAAAGTGCTCGACGCCGATGCGCTGAATATCCTGGCGGCAAACCCGGAGTGGTTGATTTATTTGAATACCCACACCGTATTGACTCCCCACGCACTGGAATTTGACCGGCTTACCCATACGCATGCTTCCTGGACGGAACGCATAACAACAGCCCGTGAATTTGCTTTAAAACGCCAGTGTGTCCTGGTGCTCAAAGCGCCGCACACGATGATCTTTTCGCCGGATGGCCGGATGTTTTACAATTCCACCGGGAATGCCGGTTTGGCGAAAGGGGGCAGCGGCGATGTGCTCACAGGTATGCTGACGGCTTACCTGGCCCAGGGAATTACCCCATTGGATGCGGCAATTGCAGCAGTTTATAATCATGGTCTGGCGGCCGACCTGGCTGTTCGGGAAATTTCGGAAAAGGCTTTGTTGGCGGGCGATTTGGTGGATTTTTTGAAGAAAGTTTGAATTGATATGTTAATTATTTAATGTGCTAATATGCTAATCAATTTCATTTGCATATTAGCACATTATCGTATTACCTTCAGGCCAATCACATTCGGCAGTTTCCAGAAATGATCGTTTTTGTCATTCGGGTAGGTTTCCGAAACGTAGCTGCCGATTTTTTCGAGGTGAAAAATTTGTTTTCCTTCCCGTTGAATGTCAACATAAAGGCTCGTTTGCGGCCCGCCTTCCAGGTAAATGGCATTGTAAAGGTTGAGCTTCATCTGCTGCATATAAGCAATCATTTCATTGTGCAGGTAAGGCGATCGCACAAAGATCAGGTACATGTTGCCTGAATCATCAATCGTTGTGATCAGCTGGCTGCAATATTGTTTGCGTTTATTCCAGCCAATCGGCCCGCCGTTGCAGTCCAGCATACGTAAACCCTGGGCGAGGCAATGGTATTTCTTTTTAATAAGCTCGAACGAGTCGCATTCAAGGTCAACGACAGTAAAACATTTGTCCAGTGAATCTTTCGGGTTGAAAGCAATCATCGTTTTGTAATTCGGATGAATTGCCGGCTGGTTCGTGTGCTTTTCACCTTTCAGGAAGCCTTTGCTGTACATTTTCCGACTCAGGTCGTACATCCCGGCGTTGATCACGATATCCAGGTCAAAAGAATCGGCCCAGGCTTTGGCATCAAGCGGTTTTTTGTATTGTTCTGTCGCCATCAGCAGCTGAAAATCAAAATACTTCGGGTCGATTTTCAGGATCTGGATTTTCGAATCGTTGATATCGGATTTGCGGGGAGCCAGGGTTTCACAGAATTCCAGGCCGGGGATGATTTTTTGCCAGTTGATTTGCAGCGGGGGAACGGTGTCCTGCTGCTGTACGGTGGCCGAATCCGGTTTTTCCTGTGCAGAGCAGGAGGTGCAGATAAGGAATAAGTACAACAATAGGGTGGCTCTCATCAAATTGAGCTTAATCACCCTCCTTGGTCCTCCCTCAAGGGAGGATTGCAGAATTCCTTTCTTGAGGAGGGATGAAGGGAGGTGATTGTTCATTTCAATTACGCCTCCGTACTCTGAATCAACAGCTCCAAAATCGAAATTGCCGCTTTGGAAATCTTTGTTCCCGGG
>CBINGV010000222.1:0-6206 GCA_966250255.1 uncultured Flavobacteriales bacterium
ACAACTGTTAAAGCAATAAAGATTAGAGAAATGAGGTATATAGAAACAGTGAGGATTTCAAAATTTAGGTCTATTGGAAATGATGAAACTTTTGAATCGTTTGATATAAATATTTTTTCAGGCAGTAATGATAGTGGAAAGTCTAACTTCCTGAAAGCACTCAATATGTTCTTTACTGGGCAGTCTGAATTAGATATTAGATACAATCCTGAAAATGATTTTAACAAATGGTTTAGAGATAATAATGTTCGAGGTGAGCGTAACATAGAGATTGAACTTAAAATTGCTAAAGGAAACTATGGTGATAAAGGTGGAATAAATGATGGATTTTTGGCAAAAAGGATATTCCGTATCGATGGTGGTCAAGAAACCAAGTTTTATGATAAAAAAGGAAACGAGTTAAAACAAGATACTAAATCATATAGTAGAGCAAATGCCGTCATAAGCGAAAAAATACGTTATGTTTATATACCTGCTATTAGAGATATTAAATTTAGAGAGTCAGTTCAAAGACTGATTGAAGAGATTGCAAATTCTACTGATAAAAGATTCAAATCTCAAGATCTAAAAGAGGCTTTTGAAAAAATGGAATCAGGGATTGATAATCAACTGAAAGAACTCACAAGTCATGTAAAAGAATTAATGAGTATTGATGTTGAGACTAATGTTAACTTCAGTACTTTACTTGAATCATTAACATTTGAAACGAGTGAAAAAATTAAAATCAAAAAACGAGGGAAAGGAAAGGAGGAAATTCAAAAGGTAAGTTTAAGAAATCGGGGTGATGGTATTCAAATGCAGTTTTTTTCATTTTTGCTTTGGTTTATTTCTAAAAACGATAAAAAACATTTTTATGTTTGGGGGTTTGAAGAACCTGAAATTGCTTTTGAATTTAAACGTCAATTTGAATTGGCTGAAATTTTTCAATCCACATTTACAAAGGTGGCCCAGATTTTTCTTACAACGCATTCGCCTGCATTTGCATTATCTGAATCAAACCCATCAACAAAGGTTTTTAGAGTAAATTACGAAAAAGACAAAGGAATAAAATCCGAAAGATATAATTCTAAAGTGATTCCTATTGATGACTACTATGAAGGTTTGTTTACTGACTTGACAAAATCAAGCAGTGAAAACAGGAAATTATTAGAGCGTGATATTTGGGGTATTAATGTCCAAAAGATTTCAAAAATGATTGCAGATTCTATGGACAAAATAATAGGTTTTAGACATATTTCAAATGATCAACTTGAAGAATTAAAAAATTTAATTGCTGCTCAACAAGAAGAAAATAATAAATTGAAATCAAAAGTAGAAACGATAAGTAGTGAATTAAAAAAATTATTTCCTAATAAAGTGTTTATTTGTGAAGATGCAAACTCAATTGATCTGTGGGAAAATTTATTATATGAAAAATTAAGTATTCCTAATACAGACTTTAAAGTAATTTCTTCAAGAGGTTGTACTAACAATACGGTAGAAATAGCATTATTACATTTAATGAAAGAGAATAGTGGATACAAGCCTAAGGTATTTAGACAACTAGATAGAGATGGCTTTACAAAGGAGCAAATTAAATTTTTGGAGGCAAAAAAAATTGGAAATACTGACTAAGAAATTTGAAAAATATAAAGTAAAATTTTTGCCAGTTAACGAAATTGAAAACTTTGCTGTTTTAACAGATAGCTATTATACGGAAGATATGTTAAAAGAGTTTGAAAACAATAACAAAATAACAGATGCCTTTAATCAAACTGTTAAAAGTAACATATCAAATGCGCTTAAATTATGTGACAGTGATGAGGATAGAAAGCTCTTTCAAAATAAGGACGCAGAAATGATAAAAGAAGCTAGAATCAATTTGCTTAAATACTTTCCTGGTAAAGAAATAAAAAAACTTAAAATTAATTTTAATTGTGATAAAGTGCTGAAGAATAAAAACTTTTCAGATTTACCTCCTGAACTTCAAAAATATTTAGTAGACATTCAAAGTTATTTTCAATCATAAATAATCTTCAAAGAAGTTTGACAGTTATCCCTCTTTCAAAGCCTCAACAAAAAATTCCACCCATTTAACCCCCATCTAAAATTTATTCTCCATCTTCGTATCGCTTTTTGCATCATGACGACGAAGAGGAATTTTTGGGAAAAATACAAGGCAACGATCCTGTACGGCCTGAGCCTGGCAGCTTTGTTGTTCCTGTTGAAGTGGCTGCAGCTGCGCTTCATTTTGTTCAGCCATGCTTTCGAGGTTTACATCGGTTCCATTGCCCTGATCTTTACCGGGCTGGGAATTTGGCTGGCGCTCAAGCTTTCCAAACCGAAAATCAAGACCGTGGTGGTCGAAAAAGAAGTGTTCGTAGGCCGGGAGGAAGAATTTTTACCCAATACGGAGCTGATTGCCGAGCTGGAGCTGAGCAAGCGGGAGCTGGAAATCCTCGATCTGATGGCGCAGGGGCTCAGCAACGAAGAAATTGCCGCCAGACTGTTTGTTTCTTTGAGCACGGTCAAGAGCCACAATCAAAATCTTTTCGTAAAATTGGACGTCAAAAGGCGCACCCAGGCCATCGAAAAGGCAAAAAGGCTGCGGCTCATTGCCTGAGCGCTCATACTTTGGTATGAAAACAGCTGTTTTGAAAGAAAATGGCCGAAAGTATGAGTGGCAAAAACGGGGGAACAGGCAACTTTGTGCCAAACAAAAAAATAAAAAAATGAAAAAGAACATTCTCGTCTACGGACTTATTGCCGGCCTGCTGGTTGCAACCTTCATGCTGATCTCGGTAAACACCATGAGCCACTGCGAAGGCAGCATGGATTTGGAAACAAGCATGCTCATCGGCTACGCTTCGATGCTGGTGGCTTTCTCCCTTGTTTTTGTGGGCATCCGCAATTACAGGAACAAATTCAACGGGGGCTTGATCAGCTTCGGGAAAGCCTTCAAAATAGGGATCCTGATGGTGCTGGTCGCCTCGACGGTTTATGTCGCTGCCTGGATGGTCGATTATTACCTGTTCATGCCTGATTTTTTTGAGAAATATTCCACACAGGCAATCCGTGAGCTGAAGGCCAGCGGCGCCAGCCAGGCCGAAATCCTGGAGCAAACGGCGGAAATGACCGACATGTCCAAAATGCTGAGCAACCCGTTTTTCCATGCCCTGATCACCTACATGGAAATTTTGCCGGTGGGCTTATTGGTTACGCTCATCAGCGCGCTCATTTTAAAACGTAAAGTAGCCAAAGCAGTTTAATAAAGTAAACGAACAATACATGGAAGACTCAAACAACAAAAAAGGGGAGGACACCACCCCGAAAGTGACCGGGATCGGTGGAATTTTCTTCTTTTCCGACAACCCGGCCGAAACCAAAGCCTGGTATGCCAAGCACCTCGGCGTGGATGTCAATGACTGGGGCGCGACCTTTGAATCGCGCAAGCTCCACAAGCCGGACGAGATCGCTTCCCTCCAGTGGTCGCCTTTTAAAAGCGGGAGCACGTATTTCGCGCCTTCCAAAAAGGAATTTATGATCAATTATACGGTCCAGAATATCGAAGCCCTGGTGGAGCAATTAAAACAGGATGGCGTGACCGTCGTGGATGAAATTGCGAGCTATGACTATGGCAAGTTTGTCCACATCATGGATGCCGAAGGCAATAAAATTGAGCTTTGGGAGCCGGCTTGATGGTTTTTAAATAACAAAATATACCATGAAGGAGAATGCTACGGTGTTCTCTTTTTTGCATCGACTTATTTCCAAAAATTTTCGTATTCCGATGTAAATCTATCATGATATGCAGGCGTATAGTGAAATGAAATTTGAGGAATAATGCCTACATTCGTTTTTTGAATCGATGGACACCACACTTCATCAAATCCAGCAAACAGAGTATGGCCTCCGGGACAAAGAAAAGCTCGCACAAAACTTGCAGCAGGTCTGTGAGCTGCTTGCCCCCGTTTTATCGGATGAAGAAAAATCCTTGCTCCGGGAAGATTTGGATTTTTACCTCGAAAGGGGAAGGTGGGGAGTACACAACACCTTTATGGGAGGCATCATTTTTCTGCGTGAGCCGGAAATTATTAAAAACATCAGGATTGAATTTGATTCCCGGGCAAATAAAGCGTTGCCTTCCGTTGAATATGGCTCTGAAAAAAGAAATGCCCGGAATGTTAAATACAAACCCGATGCCGGTAAAATAGAAAGCACAGACTGGAACTTGTTGGGCATATTGCCGGGATTTAGCCGCCATCGGAAAGAAATTCAGCTTGTCCTCATGGCCATCATTGGCCGGATCATCCAGCGTCTTTGCGAAGATGAAAAGAAAAACGGCTGGTTCATGAAATTTGAAAAGCCCTTTGATATTGAGCTTTTCCTGGATGGCCGGCTTGAATTGACCTATCATGTAGCAATTGATTAAAGCTTAGCTATGTTTTCTATGTGGCTCATCTGTTTGAGTTTAAGAAGCGAGTGTGTAAAACCTCAAACCTCAAACTCCAACTCACACTTATTGTCCTATATGATTTATAACTTTTAAATGCTACATCCTTTGCTTTGCCTACTTTGCGTAAATCTTTGTGCGCTTTGCGTTCCTAAACAATGAAGTATTTAGTCAAATCAGCGTCATCCGCTTAACCTGCCTGCCGTCAGGTAGGTCTGCGGGAAACATTCCCCACATTTTTTTTTTAAAAAAAATATGCACCGTATTCTTTTTTTATTTTACTTTGTAATTCAAAGTTCTTTTTAATCGAAATTAATTTGTATCATCTTAAAACTAAAAAAATCATGAGTGAACAACACAACATCCGTCACAATGTACACCCGCAGCCACTTGCAAAACGCGCCCTGCAGGGGGCCGGACTGGCAATCATCCTCTTATCGGGTTTCCTGGGCTTTCTCAAGCTCAAAGCCGGTGATATTGACATGGGAATTCTCATTTTCTGGCCGTATTCAACCGTGACCATCGGCGGTGCCTGCGGCGGCGTATTTTATTACCTGATGGATTATTTCCGTTACCGGGGCAGCTGGCAAAAAATCGTGGTGAACATCATTTGCGCCCTGGCTTATTTCGTAGCGCTCTGGCTGAGCCTCGTGTTTGCCCTGGCCCAAACCGGTCACTGGGATTGATTAAATTAAAGTTGCAAAGGGGGAGGTTCGCAAGGGCTTCCCTTTTTTATTTAAAGTTTAGCCACGAATGACACGAATTTTCACGAATAGCTATAGTTGGCTTTTCATAAAATTTGTGCTATTTATGCCATGCGTGGCCAAACAAAGCAAATAAAATTCTTTCATTCTTGTCATCCGCGACTTAGCAAAGCAATTTTTTTCTACCTTAGTCCCTCCAAGCCGCTTACGACCTGCAAATAAACTTCATAACAAATTCTGGCACAATTTTTTGTCAGCTTGAATGAACCAAAAACAGAAAAAATGAAGTTGCTTGTCACCGCTCTCACACTCACGCTCTCCATTTCATTTCCGATGGCCTTATTCAGCCAGGGCTTGGAGCTGATGCCCAAAGAAGAATACGACAAACTGCATTCGCCGCCCAAACTGGCCGGAGCCGGTGCGCGCATGAGCCTGCCGGAAAAGCACGTTATTCCCGAATCCTATTTCCCGACTCCCGGCAACCAGGGACAGCAGCCTTCCTGCACGGCCTGGGCGAGCGGTTATGCCCTGATGTCCTTTTACCAGGCCAACAAGCGCAAGTGGGGGCTCAACGATCAAACCCACGTGTTCAGCCCGTCTTATTTGTACCAGAATATCAAAACCGGGACGAGCTGCTCCAATGGGACCTACATCAGCGATGCGCTGAATTTCCTGAAAAACACCGGCAATGTGCCGATCACCGATTTTCCGTACGACGCGAATAGCTGCAAGGCGCCGAATGCGTCGCTGAAATCCGTGGCAAGCGATTACAAGATCAAAGGCTGGTTCCGCGTGGACGACGTGCGCAACCTCACCGACCTCAAAGATTACCTCAGCAAAGACATCCCGGTGGTGATCGCTTCCTATACCGACGAAGCTTTTTCCAATTACTATAACAAAAAAGAAAGTGATACCTACCATTGGAAAAGCGGCCAGGACAAAGGCGGCAACCACGCCATGCTGCTGGTGGGCTACGACAACACCCGGAGCGCCTTTAAAATTATGAATTCCTGGGGGACAAACTGGGGATCCGGCGGCTTCGTCTGGGTCGATTACGAATCCTTCCGGAC
>CBINGV010000223.1:0-6156 GCA_966250255.1 uncultured Flavobacteriales bacterium
GACAAGGAATACGATCTGCAGCAGGCGGTAAAAGGCTTGATCCGCAGCGAGCTGATCAACGCAGCCCACGACTGTTCCGATGGCGGATTGTTTATCACCCTCGCCGAAATGGCCTTCCCGCGTGGGTTGGGCTTCGACATTGTGACCGATTCCGAAGTGCGTGAAGATGCTTTCCTTTTCGGGGAAGCGCAGAGTCGTGTCGTGGTGACCGTTACCGAAGACCAGGAGCAGGATTTCATTGAGTTTATGCTGCAATCCGGGGTAAATTTCACCTTGCTGGGCCATGTAACCAAAGGTAAATTCATGGTGGATGAAGAGCATTACGGATTCTGTCACGAAGCCAAGGATATTTACGATTCGGCTTTGCAGACTTACCTCGAGAAGTAATTTTTTGAACCATATAAGACATATAAGAGCTTATGTAAAGCTCTTGCTCAAGAAGGACAATAAAGGTTTCTTATATGATCTTTTAAGGTGATTATTCTTATCATATCTTCAATGCCTTATGTGGTTCAATAGAAAGTGCGTGCTAATTATTTCTGTTTTGATCGTTTTGTTTTCCTGCAATACGAAGCAGGAAAGCATAGAGAAGATCGATTACGCGACACGCTACGCCAAAAACTTCAACATCATCAGCCATGCGGATTATACCGAAATAGTCATCCTTAACCCGGATACCAAAGCTGTTGAAAAACGTTATGCATTGGTGAAAACAGGGCACCCGCAGCTCGAAAAAGATATGGTGGAAATCCGGGTGCCGCTTCCGTCCATCATTGCCTTGGGAGGAACGGACATTGGCATGCTGGATGTACTGGGGCTTGCCGGAAAAATCAAAGGCGTGGGAAACATGAAATACATCTATTCTCCCACGGTAAAAAAAGGCTTCGGCAGCGGGAAAGTACAGGAGGTACCTGATTTTAGCCAAATGAACCCCGAGCGTGTTTTTGCAGTTTCCAAACTGATTTCCTATTCGGGTTTCGGTACGCCGCCGGCCAATGAAGATAAGTTGTTGAAATTGGGTGTGGTTTGCATTCCAAACTACGATTGGCGCGAAATACATCCCCTGGGAAAAGCTGAATGGATTAAGCTGTTCGGTTTGCTTTTCGGGAAAGAGCAGGAAGCAGAAGCTTATTTTAAAAAAGTTGAAAAGGAATACCTCGAACTGGAAAAAACCGCAGCCAAACTGGAACAAAATCCGCAGGTAATTTCCGGGCAGATGATCGGTGATCAATGGTATATGCCGGGTGCCGACAGCTACAATGCCTATTTGTTCCGGAAAGCCAAATGCGATTACGTTGGGCGCAAGAAAGAGGGAACGGGAAGCAATGCCTATACGCTGGAAGAAGTGCTCAAAAACTTCCAGGGGGCTGAATTCTGGATCAATCCGGGCTTCAAATCAAAAAGTGAAATGCTGACCGCCAACGAAAAGTATAAATACCTCGAAGCGTTTCAAAATGACCGGGTGTATTGTTATTCGCACAACATCAATTATTTCTGGGAACGCAGCGCCATTGAACCGCAAAAAGTGCTTTCCGACATGATTCAAATTTTCCACCCGGGTGAAACTTCTCCGCAGAAACTGTATTTTTACAAAAAAATCAGCGCGTAGCGGAATGACCAAAACGTACCGTCCGGTAATCATCTTATTGCTTATTTTGTTGGTGTTTGTCACGTATTTACACCTCAATAACGGACGTTTTGCCAATTCCTTCGGGGAGTTTTTTTCCGCTTTGTTCGACTTTGATGAAAATAACCAGGCGCAGCTGATTTTGCGCGAGATCCGCTTTCCGCGCACGGTGATCGCCATCCTGGCCGGGGCTGCGCTCGCCCTTTCGGGACTTTTGCTCCAGACTTTTCTGAACAACCCGCTGGCCGGGCCTTCCGTTTTAGGGATCACTTCGGGTTCCAGTCTTTTTGTGGCGCTCTCGCTCCTGAGCGGGATCGGTTTTTTTGCTACGGAAATCGGTGTCACCTTCAGCGCCTTGCTGGGAGCTTTGAGCTTTAGCTTGCTGATCCTTTTTTTCTCGTATTTTATCCGTTCCCAGGTTTCCCTGCTTCTGGTCGGGATGATGCTGGGCGCTTTTACCAGTGCTTTGGTGCAAATTCTGCAGCTGACCTCGCATGCCAACCAATTGAAAGCTTTTACTTTGTGGAGTTTCGGTTCGCTGCAACAGGTTACCTTTGCCCAGCTGGGGTTTATTTTCCTGCTTTTTGTACTGGGCAGCCTGGTGCTGGTGTGGATCATCAAACCGCTGAATATCCTGGTTTTGGGCGAAAAAAATGCCCGGGTACTGGGACTGAACATCAAAAGCATCCGCATCCTGGTCATTTTACTCTCATCTTTGTTTTCCGGCCTGATCACGGCTTTTTGCGGCCCGATTTCCTTCATCGGACTGGCTGTGCCAAACATTACGAAAATGCTGTTCAGAACGCAAAATCACGTGGTGCTCATTATCGGTTGTATGCTGAGCGGCGCTTTGGTCCTGCTGCTGTGTGATTTGCTGATTATTTACATCGAACCTTATATGGCTGTTCCGCTAAACGGAATTACTTCCCTGATCGGAGCGCCAGTGGTGGTTTGGATTATTTTAAAGAAATTCTGATGCTGCGTTTCGAACATAGTGCTTTTGGTTATTCGGAGGTTTTTTTCCGCATCCCGGAAATGGAGCTCGAAAGCGGTAAAATGTATACCCTCATCGGTAAAAACGGGGTAGGAAAGACGACCTTTTTCAATACCTTGTGCCGTTTTATTCCCTTAAAAGAAGGAGAAGTACATGTTGCCGGCGAAAAACTGCAGGAAATCCGGTCCATTGCCCTGAAAGTAGCTTTTGTTCCCAGTAAATTTGAAGGAGTACAGCATTTGAAGACCTACGACTACATTGCCTTGGGGCGGGCGCCACATACCAACTTCCTGGGCACGCTTCATGAAAAAGATCACCGCCTGGTGGAAGAAGCCATCTGTTTGCTGAAAATTGAGCACCTGGCCCAAAAAGATACTGCGATGCTGAGTGACGGCGAGCGCCAGATTTGTGCCATTGCACGCGCTTTGGTACAGGAAACGCCGGTAATACTGCTTGATGAGCCCTCCGCTTTCCTGGATTACCGGAATAAATTGAAAATACTGGAATTGCTCAAAGGTCTTGCCCGTGAAAAACAATGCTGCATCATCCAGTCATCACACGACCTGGACCTGAGCCTGGATTTTTCGGATGCTTTCCTGCTTGTAGACCCGATTTCCAAAGCGTTGAGCGTGCATGCAGCCGGAGAAATTTCCAAGGAGCAGATTCTCGAAAAAGCGTTTGGCCTGGGAAAAGAAATTTAATTGAAAAGCGGAACGAATTTAAAGTCCTTGCCGTCAAAGAGGCCTTTGTCACTGAGCTTTAATTCCGGGATAACGAGTAAAGCACAAAAAGATAAAGTCATGTAAGGTGCGCGGAGCGATGAGCCTAATTTTTTGGCTTCCTGGTCTATTTTTTCATAAGCATCGGCAATTTCGTAAGCATCCAGATGGGACATGATCCCGGCGACCGGCAGGGCCACAACTTGTTGTTTTTCTTCCGAAGCAAGCGAAACACCGCCTTTATGCCCGATAATCAGGTTGATGGCTTCTGTCAGTGCCTTGTCGCTGGTTCCAACGGCAATGATGTTGTGGCTGTCGTGGGCTACGCAGCTCGCAATCGCACCGGATTTCAGGCCGAAATTTTTGATGAAGGCTACCGCCGGTTTTTCCGTGGTGTAACGGTTAACAACGACTAATTTCAGAATGTCCTGAGTTGTATCGGCTTCCAGATGGCCATTTTGGGCAATCAGTGAAGCATTGATTTGTTTGGTGATCAGCTGCCCGTCTTCGACTACGATTACTTTTACGTTTTCTGATACGGCTTCCACGCGTAAATCATCTTCGTGGATCAGGTCACAGGAAAAATTGTTCAAGGGTTCGATGCTCACCGGCTGGATATGCGATTTTCCGTGTTCAGCGACGCAGGAACCGTTAATGTAAGTGGCAAGCACACCGAAGTTTTCCAAATCCCCGACCACACAGAAATCGGCCGGGTCGTCCTGCTGCAGCAAACCGACCTGCATGGAATAATGTTCCACCACATTTTTGGAAGCGGCCCGCAAGACATTGAATAAATCGCAGCCTTTGGCAACTGCCCGCTGCGCCAGCTGGTTGATGTGGCCCACAACGAGATCGTTGGGATGTTTATCATCAGAGCAGAACATCACCATTTCCGGGTATTGATCGATAATTGTCCAGAGCGCTTCGAAATTCTTGGCGGCGCTTCCTTCCCGGATGATGATTTTCATGCCGTAAGACAGTTTTTCAAGCGCTTCTTCCAGCGTAAAACATTCGTGATCGGTGGAGATACCTTGCGCAATGTATTTTCGGGCCATTTCCCCGCGGATTCCCGGCAAATGTCCATCGATCACCTTGTTGAGGCGTTTGGCAATGGCCAGCTTTTCCAGCACATCGGGATCGCCGTAAACCACCCCCGGGTAATTCATCATTTCCGCGAGGTAATTCACTTCGGGCCAGTTCAGGATTTCTTCCACATCGTTAGGAGAAATGGTCGCGCCGGCAGTTTCAAAATTCGTTGCCGGAACACAGGATGGCGCTCCGAAATAAAATTTGAAGGGTGTTTCCTTGCCGTTATCGATCATGAAACGAACGCCCTGTTTCCCGAGCACATTTCCAATTTCATGCGGATCGGAAATCGTGGCAACCGTTCCGTGCAATACCGCAAGCCGGGCAAACTCGGAAGGAATAAGCATGGAGCTTTCCACATGCACATGGGCATCGACAAAACCGGGAATGATGAATTGTTCCGAAGCGACATCCCCGTATTCGATGTTGCGGATTTTGCTATCAAAATGAATGGTGCCCTTCCGGATGGTTTTTGCGATGACATCGACGATGTTCCCTGAAATTGTTTGCATGCCCGTGTTTTTTGGTAGCACAAAGTAACGAAAAAACTTTAGCTAAACGTTTACTAAACTTTAATTCGGCGTTAAGTTCCGGCCTTTTACCCCGGATTCCGTACAAGTTGCGACCTCATTCGGAAACGCAGCTGGTCAAGGAAATAGAAACAGTCCTGCTCATGCTCGAAACCGGCGATCCGGGCGTTGTTTTTAAGGATATTCCATTTGTCCAGGTTGCGGTGCTGGAAAATTCGCTTACCTTCAAAATCATGCTGGCACATGGTATATTCCAAAGGGAAAATCGGGTAGGGGGGCATGCTGTAATCTTGCCCCAGTTTTCGGAAAGCCAGGTGAAAGGTGTCTTTGTCCCCATGAATGTACCTGTAATAAAAATCCGCATGTTCATTGTAATAGAGGCTTAATTGCAGGGCCTTCCAGCACATGGATTTATTGACGAGAATTTGCCCGGATTCAAATTCAGGCTCATCCCGGTAAGGAACGCCGCAAATTTCCCAGATTTCCCGGTGGGCTTCGAGCCGGGTATAATCCGGCCAAAAGACAGACCCGCTTTCCCGGAATTCAGGAGAATCAAATAAATACTCCGGGTTAAGAACCGCAAGGTTATCGGCATCCAGCAGTAAGACTTCTTCGAAAGCCGAATGTACAATAGCAAAAGCTTTGAGCGCCCAGCCCCCGATGGGTGTTTCTCTTTTTTCCAGAGCGTCAATGGAAGAGACATTCAGCGTTTCGATTTGTTCCCGCATAAAGGGATTGAGTTCCTCTTCCCCGCGATACCAAAGCTCAATGGGGAGCTCGCAGCCGAGTTTCCGGAGCATGTTAATACAAACCCAGGCACAGGAGAAATATTGCAGGCCGCCGGCACAAATTACAATTCCCCTGCCCTTAAAATTTGCAGGATAGGCAGGAATATTCTGGATAAACAGTTCGGCCTCCGTCAGGGCATTGTCCCTCGTTAATCCGGAAGAAAAAGACTTACTTTTCATAGCTGTATTGGAGAGCGCCCCCGGTATAATACAATTCGATTGCCCGGATCACATCCCTGCTTTGGACCAGGTCCATGCATTTCGGAAGCTCATTTACGACCTGCAGGCAGAGGTTTTCGGGCTTGTCGTGTATCGATCCGTCACCCAGGGCTTTGGTCCGGGATTTCCAGCATCCTCCCTGGTTGCAGCAGCTGAGCGCCCCGGCCGTATGCAAAAACTGGTGATGCGGGTA
>CBINGV010000224.1:0-6124 GCA_966250255.1 uncultured Flavobacteriales bacterium
TGCGCTGAAGCTTCAGCATAGGCGCAGTGTGAACATAGCGCTCCTTTGCGTTCCAATAAATTCTGCGTAAATAATCTGTGTATTCTGCGGGAAAATAAAAATAAAAACCCCGCCGATGGATAAACGACGGGGTTTGGGGTTATCTGTAAAAAACGGTTTCCGGGTTTTATTTCCTGCCTTAGAACTCGGATCCTCCGCAGTTCACCAGGTAAGCGTTCCCGTCGCAATCGAACTCAACGGTAGCTACCAGGATAGCAATCATCGGGCAAGGCTCGTTCGGCTGGCAAGCCGGCGTAGCGATGAAAGTCACGCGGTGCAGGCTTCCCGACACGATACAGATGGCTGTTTCTTCCACGGTAGCCGTGATGCGGTAGCCTTCAAAGTCGTTCAGGCAGTCGTGTGCCGCCCCGCGGGCTTTCCCAATGTAGCTGTTGTCTGATTGGGCGTTTGCAGCAAAGGCCATCACACAGAAAGCCAGGGCTGCGATTGTTTTTGTCAGATTTTTCATAGATAGAAAATTTAGTTCATGAGTGGGACAAATATAAGCGTTCAAAAGTCAGAAACAATACGTATAAATACCTGATTTTTAAAATTTTACAGCTAAATCGTTTAGTTTGATCATAAAAAAACGTCCCGTTTGCGCGGGACGTTTTCCTGTCGTAGTGTTAAACTTAATAACATTCCACTGAAACGACCTGGTCATCGCCGCAAATCGTCACTTTAGCCAGCGGAGCCAGCTTCACGTAAGGCTCAATGTGGTTGTTCGGATTCGGGAGGATCAGGACTTCTCTTAAAATCCCGATAGCGTCACAGGCCGGCCCGCAGTAGTAGCCGCAAGTCCCGATGTCTGAAACGGAAAAGTTGAGGCTTCCATTGTAATCACCGAGGCAACCGGCATCCTTTGCCGCTTTTTTGGCAACGGTTTCGATGTTGCTCTGTGCAAACAATCCTGCTGACAACAGGCCTCCCATAACAAAGAGGGATGATAAAAGTACTTTCTTCATAGATAGAAATTATTTAGTGTGGGGTAAATTTAGAAAGTGCTTTCGGGCTGTGCAATACGTATAAACACGTGATTTGTGACGTATAAATACCTGAAATGGCTGCGGATCAGCGGTTTAATCCCGGTGCTTCGAGAGATCGGGGAGAAGTTTCAAGTGCTGGCCGTACCCGGTCCGTTTTCGAATTTAAATAATTCCTGTACCAATATAAATTTTGTGCGCAAATACGCGTCCAAATACTCCTGTTTTTCTATCTTTACCCCGTTAACTTAAAAATACCCTGAAACTATGAATCGATTTTTAAACCTGGCTTCCCTGCTGTTATTTGTAGCCGTTTTTGGTTTAAGCGCCTGTAAAAAAGAAGGTTGTACGGACAGTATGGCCGAAAACTACGACGCCGAAGCGGAAGAAAATGACAACAGCTGCACCTACGCCCGCACCAAATTCCTCGGTGATTACAGCGCAAACCAGAGTTGTGTGTACGAAGGCAACAGCAATTTCAGCATGTCAGTAAGCGTTGGCCCGAATATGGATGAAGTGATGCTCAACAACTTCGGCAATTGGGGGATCAATATCCGCGCAAAAATAAACGGCGGAAACATAACCTTCAAAGAGGAACAAAACGGAATTACCTACGAAGGCAGCGGCTATATCAATGGAAATACCATGACGATCAATTACGAAGCCTGCGAAACCTTTTACTACCCGTGCTCCGATCCGGAAAGCTGCACGATAACCGCCACCAAATAAGTAACTTTAGAAAAATAGCAATATATCGCTATGGCGCCGGGGGAAACCCCGGCGTTTTTTGTTTATTGAAAATATAGAAATATAATTATTTATTCATCTATAGCTTGTGTTAAACGTTGAGAAATTGCTTTATCGAGTAAATTTCTAATTAATGGTTCCATATTAATATTTCTAATCAATGAAGAAAATGAAATCGCACCAAGTCTGATAAATAATTTTCCAATCATTTCATCAGCAAAACTGCTAGAAATTACAGGAACGCCTTCCCAATCAATTACTAACGGATAACCAGTTTTAGCTTCTAATAAATTATTTACCTTTGTGTTAAGTTGTTTGCCAGATCTTCTTGTTCCGAAGCCAGTTGTTTCATTTTTCATTAAAAGAATTAAGCAATCTTGATCTTCCATTTCATAATGGTAATCAATTATATTACCAGGCTGATAATTTTCATTCATCCCAAAATTCAATGCATTTGATATAGAAAAATCTTTAGTTACATTAATTTGACCACATACTAGTGTTCCTTGATATTTTTGATAACTTCTTCTATCTGATCTTGTTGTGTTGTTTGAAGTACTAATTATCCTTGCCTTCCCACTTGTAATTTCTAAAGATCCTCCTGTAAACTCAATGGTAGAATTTTTTTTTTGAAAACCAAGTATTTCTATTAATCTTTTTTATAAGTTCATTTTCATTCATGGAATTGTGGTTGAAAAATTGTTGTTCAAACCTAAAAAATAAACCAACACTAAACAAGCCCCATTTCCGGGGTAATTTCACTTCAAAATTCCTGATTTTTGCGAAAAATTTAAAATAAGATCGTTCGTCCTGCCGCCGGAGTGAGGAAGAAGAAAATCCCGACCGGTAAACCAAAGCGTCAGGGCGCTTGTCGTTTGGAAACTTGTTTCCGGAACCCTGACAGCTTTGTCCGGGAGGGATTTTCGCTGAACGGCTGCGGCAGGACAAGGCATTTTTGGCTCCCTTTTGTTGCCGGACAAAAGGGAGGAAATTACTTCGTCGTCTTCAGCCCCATCTCGATCCCCATCTTCTCATACACCGCGTCATTTGGCTCCCAGAGCTCGATCCGGTTGCCTTCCAGGTCGATGATGTGCACAAATTTGCCATAATCATAGCTTTCCAGGGTATCGGCAAAGCTTACGCCTTCTTTCTTCAGCTGTTTCACCAAAGCTTCCAGGTCAGCCACGCGGTAGTTGATCATGAATTTTTGTTCCGCTGCACCGAAATATTTGGTCGTTTCAATGAAGGGGCTCCATTGCGTAAAGCCTTTTTTGGTGCTGTCGGCTCCCTGGTACCATTCGAAAACAGAGCCGTAATCGTTGGTTTCCAGTCCCAGGTGTGCCTGGTACCATTCCTTGAGTTTTTTCGGGTCCTTGCATTTGAAAAAGATCCCGCCGATACCCGTCACGCGTTTCAGTTCAGCAGGTTTTTCTCCCGGGCTGATCATGGTTTTAAAGCCAAAGCCCAGGCCGAAGGAAGCCACGATGGCCAGTATGATTAAAGTGGATTGTCTTTTCATAGTCTTGCGTTTGGGCAAAGCTACATTTTTTTTGGATGTCATAAACACAGAGGCACATAGCGGATTTATAACTCGGTCGAATAGAAAAGAGCCGTTTTATTAAGCGCTAAATTTCTAAATTCAGCGGAAAAGGAATGGATTTAATTCCGGTCACTATTAAATTTGTACATTTAGGAAACACAAACACCAAACCCGATGAGAAAACTGATTGCCGCCATCAACGTATCGCTCGACGGCTTTTGCGACCACACGGCCATGCAGGCAGACGATGAAACCCACGGGCATTACAGTGAGCTGCTGCGCAACACCGGGGTTCTGCTTTATGGAAGAACGACCTACCAGCTGATGGAAAATTACTGGCCCTCCCTGGTGAAAAATCCCAGTGGTAACAAAGCTTCGGATGATTTTGCCCTGCTCATCGACCGCATTCCCAAAATCGTATATTCCCGCAGCCTCAGGCAAGTAAATTGGCAGAACAGCACTTTGAAAAATGAAATCCTTAGTGAAGAGATCATGGCGCTTAAGCAGCAGGAGGGCAAAGATCTTGTGGCGGGCAGCCCCGGCCTGATTGCTGCCCTCATACAGCTGGATTTAATTGACGAATACCAGATCTGCGTTCACCCGGTGATTGTGGGAAGCGGCCAGGCCTTGTTCAAAAATACCGGCCACCGGCATGATTTGAAGCTCACCGGTACCAAAAGCTTTGCCTGCGGGGCGATCGTGCTGTATTATCAGCGGCTAAGAAGTTGAATGAAAGCTCAGGCTACATCCCCGGCCAGTACAGCACATTGAATTTATGCCCGTCCGGATCGGCAAAACCAAAGGTATAACCCTGCAGGTAGTTTTGCGGCTCTGAAAATACCGTTCCGCCGGCTTGCTTTGCTTTTTCCATCCACTGGTCGACTTCTTCCCGGCTGGAAGCAGACAGGGAAAACATCACCTCATTCCCGGCCGTGGGCTTTGTTAGGCTGCCGTTAACCGCTTGGCCCAAGCGTTCCGGGCTGAAAAAATTGATCACAAAATGATTTTGCCCGAATAAAAAGCTGGCCGCTTCTTCGGTAAAATTGCCATTGGCCTCGAAACCCAAAGCGCTGTAAAATTGAGCCGTTTTGCTTAAATTGCTTGAAACCAGGTTTGCCCAGATCATTTTTGTTTGCATGATATCCGCTTTTTTGAATTCCCTAAAAGTAAGGATTGGAAAGGGGAAATGCAAATTCAAATACGGGTTTAATCCTGATTACTTCATCAGAAGTTAAATCAAACAATATCAGTTACAAGCTAAGACTAGGATCGGTTCGCCGAATGGCTTAGGCACAGCGAAAGACATGTTGCAGTTCCTTTTTGTTGCGACAAAAAGGAAAGTAAAGTTTGTAAAGAAATTTTTTCATTCCCGCTCTGAACGAGATTTGAATTAAATTCACAGGAAGACGTATCCGGAAACCCGGGTAATCAACCAGCTTTAATCAAACAACTCGTTGAGCCAGCTTTTCTTCTTGTGCTTGCCGTGATCACTGTACTTGTATTTGTCGTGATCCTGGTCGTATGGTTTTTTGTAGCTTTGATCATACTGGCCCTGCTTCATGGCTGGATTTTCACCGGACTGCGAAGCCCTTTCGATGATTTTATCCAGCTCTCCGCGATCGAGCCAAACGCCCCGGCAGGAAGGACAGTAATCAATTTCAATGCCCTGTCGCTCTGACATGACTAAATTTACATCTTTACACGTTGGACAATTCATAACATTTGATTTTAAAATAAGACTTAGTTGTTTTTGAAATTATTTTTAGAAGAACCTGTTGTTTCTGAAGTAAAAATCATCACCTGGATCAGCAGGGCGATGACGATTAAGATCCCGATTTCAAAGCGGGAAGAAATAAACCCGGAGCCGAATAATTTTTCCGTCTGTTCCATCACGATCCGGGCTTCCGAAACCTGGATCAGGGATAGATCATGCAAGACGGAGAGCGACTGCTGGGACAAATCCCTCGCCTTTTCAAAATCTTCCTGTTTCAGGGCCTGGCTGACTTTTATGTGCAGGCTGTTAAAGTCCTTAAAAGTTTCTTCTTCAATTAAAGTGAGCTTGGTTTTGAGGTAAGCCTTTTTTACAGACTCAATTTCTGCCAGGGCCTTGCGGATTTCCGGCTTGTTGGATTGCCCCTCCGGCTGTTCACTGACATCCATGATCCGGTGCATATTCTCCGACAATTTCAAAATGTAGCTTTCAGCCAGGAGCCGGTCATTGTAAATGGAGGAAATCGCCTTTTTCAATTCCGCAGCATCATGATCGTCACTGATATTATTGAAAAAAATCAAACCAAACACAACAATCAGCAAAGCAGCGATCTTTAATTTGTTTTTGATGTTGAAGGAAAGTGACATGTTGTACCGGGTTAACGTTTTAAAAAAAGCTTCCCGAAAAATACACATCTTTTCCCCTTGCGGGTAAATTTTAACGAAATTTAGTGAATTATAGGCAATGGGTTAAACAGATTGATTTGACAGAGTTTAATATTAATCCATCTTCCAAGATATTAAAAACGAACTGATCATTAAATCGCATAGATTTAATAACAAAAGCCCTCGACTTTTTAACAATTTAAAAAACAGAAAGTTAATTTTTATTATTTTTATATCTATGAGCATTGTAGCCACATTTCAGCAAGAAGCAATCAATCTTATCAATCAAAGACAATTATAATGAGACAAGATGTAATACTAAATGCTTACATTGAAAGGAGGATAACACATCCAAAGAACCAGGCTATAGGTGATAAGTTTCAATTCTTTTTAAGTTGCCTTGATATGATATGCCACAGGACTGGTGAATATTATCATT
>CBINGV010000225.1:0-6107 GCA_966250255.1 uncultured Flavobacteriales bacterium
CAAAAGCTCGACAGCATGCTGATCGAGATCAACGGAAACCTCACTCCTTTTTTCGTTACCAGTTACCAACTCAAAAACCGCAATTTCGCCAGCGTTAAACTCGAAGGAGTCGATTCTGAAAACGACGCCAAGGCCCTGCTCCGGAAAAGCGTTTACCTCCCCCTCTCCACCCTGCCGGAACTGAGCGGCAAACAGTTTTACGATCACGAAGTCGTGGGCTTCGAGCTGCTTGACCTCACACATGGCCCGGTTGGAACCATTGTGCAAATCATCGACTTGCCGGTCAACCCGCTGATCCAGGTGGATGCAAACGGCAAAGAGGTGCTCATTCCCTTCGTGGAAAACCTCGTGCAGGAAGTGGACCGCGTCAACAAAAAACTGACTGTCAAAACTCCCGAAGGCCTCCTGGCCATTTATCTCTGAACGGAATGTCCGTTTTCAAATTCAAACAATTCAACATTACCCAGGAACGGGCTGCCATGAAGGTGGGCACCGATGCCATGCTTTTCGGCTCGCTCGCTGAATTTGAAGGAAAAGGCAGGGCCCTCGACATCGGAACGGGCACCGGCGTCCTGAGCCTGATGCTCGCGCAACGTTTCCCGGAACTGGAAATCGATGCCCTCGAAATTGACCTCCCGGCGTTTGAAGAAGCGCAGTCGAATGTGGAGAATAGTCCTTTTTCAGGCAGGATTCGCGTTTTACCCGGTGATTTCACGCAATACCCCTTCCCCGGAAAATACGAGCTGATCTTTTCCAACCCGCCTTATTTTGAAAAAGCCTTTTTATCGGGCAACGAACAGAAAGACCGCGCCCGCCATACCCAAAGCCTGGATTTTTCGGTTTTATTCCAAAAAGCAGCTTCCCTGCTGAGCGATTCCGGTGAGTTCCAGTTGATTTTACCGCACAGTACCCGTGAGCAGATCATAGCGCTCGCTTCCGGCCACCATTTATTCCTTCGCAAGGTGATCACCATTTTCGGGAAAGAAAAACAAGCAGTACGCTGCATTTTTTTCTTTTCAAAATCCGGAAATTCAAGCCTGGAAGAAAATCTTACCGTCCGTGAAAATGACGGAGACTATACACAGGCGTATAAAAACTTAACCCGGGAGTTTCATTATAACAGCTTGTAAAGTTTTTCTATATTTGAATATGGAAGATCATTACGAACACGATCAAAAGATTACATCGGATATTCTCAAAAACATCCGGGAACATCAACTTCATATTGCTTATGTGGAAGGAGATGGCTATAATCCCAGCTTTACTTACTCGATCGGCTTGTACAAAGAATTCGATCACCCGGAATTAATCCTTATCGGACTGCCGGCGGAAACAGCGGGGGCAATTATTAATAACATAAAAGACGAAATCCAAAAAGGGGAAAAATATACGGAGGGCATTAATTATATGAATTTCCTGGTTGATTTGCCCATACAATTTGTCAATGTCAGGAAAGAGCATTACCCCGATTACCTGGGATATGCAGGTTGGTATAATGACAATTCCTTTGATTTTCCAACATTACAGCTCATCTGGCCGGACAGGGATGGTTATTTCCCCTGGGAGGAAGGTTTTAATGAAAAATTTAAATTCGAACAACCTTTACTAGATCGAAATACAGACTTTAAATTCCTGGAAGAACGAAATTTGGGTGTGTTTACCACAGTGGAGGTTCTTGAAGGCAAAGCGATCCGTTATGTTTTCCACAACGAAGACGGAGACTGGCAATTTCATTCCGAACAAGATCCCGATCAAAAGCGTGCAAGAATAGTATGCCTGGAAGAGCTTGTCAAAAAAGACCCTAGCTTAAATGAAATTTACTACTTAAATTATGGCGAATCAGCTTACAGAAATGCTTTTGGTGATACCTGGAAAATAGAACATTAAACCGCCGCTGCTCAGCAGTTACACAAACGGTAAAAAGTCATACCTTTCCGCGCTTTAAAACAGGATTCGTTCCCTGTAATTTTCCAGGAGGCTTTCACCGGGAGCTTTTGTTCGGAATGGAACAGCAATTTCCCTTTTTCAATGCTCCAGGTACCTTTAATCTCCGTACCGGAAGATTTGTCAAAGTAAGTAAAGCTGTGGTCTTCGTTCACATAAAACCCGCTGATGACCTGTTCCTTCCCTTTATCTGCATAAGAACTCATCACAAATAAGCCCGGCCGGATTCCCTGATCTGCATGTGACACAAAAGACATGGTGAGCAAAAACCCACAAAAAAGAACTGTTTTCATAAGGCCTGATTTTAGACGAATATACAAAAAAATGGAGATAACTCCTATTACTGCTCTTTTTTCAAAAGCTTCGCGGTCTTCGCGCCATCCTGGCGTGCTTTGCGTCCTCCCCTTACCCTCTTTTCTCCATCCGTTCCAGGATATCATTCATCATCTCAATCTGTACGCGCTGGATTTCCAGTAGATCCTGCTGCTGGTGCAAAATCAGGTGATCGATTTTCTCGTGGAGCATCCGGATTTCGAGTTCGGATTTGAGGTTGACCATGTAATCGTTTTTGGCCCGCTCGCGGTCTTTTTCCTCTTGCCGGTTCTGGCTCATCATAATTACCGGTGCCTGGAGCGCAGCAATACAGGACAAAATCAGGTTCAGTAAAATAAAAGGATAGGGATCAAAGCCTTTGTTGGACAGGAAGTAAACGTTCGACAGGATCCAGATCAGCAGGAAAACACCAAAAGAAATGATAAAGGTCCAGCTCCCTCCGAAAGTAGCGACTTTATCCGCGATGCGCTGTCCGAGCGTAGCGCCTCCCGGCTCCTCCCCGGCAATGCGCTTGCTGAGATTGGAATTTTCCGACAGGGAAGCCAGCACGGTTTTTTCCAGTTGTCCTACTTCCCCCAATTCCCGGGTAAGGAACTCTGAAATGTATTTTTCGCGGTAGCTGTTCAATTCACCCAAGGCCAGGAAATCCCCCATGCCGAATTCCGGGTAGTCCTTCTGGATAAAAGCCATCAGCTCAGCACGAATAGCCCCCGTACCGACCCGTTCCGCAAGCGGGAATTCTTTTCCCGACAAGGCGCTTTTGAATGTTTCCATACCGTCAAAAATAAGGATTTTTATCCCATTTTATCCCGGAAAGAATTCAGAAATACTTCAGAAAAATGCTGAAAAGGGAGCAAGCCCCTGGCAGTCTGGTCTTCCAGCATACTGTCTTTTGAAGTTTGAAAAACAATTTTAAATACATTGACCAGGTAAATATTTTCATCGTTTTTCAAGACCTCCAGTATTTCGTATAAGCGCTTAAAATTCCGGTCCAGGTTTATACCATGCCGGATATCGTCCATGACCCTGATTAACTCTGCTCTTGATACTGACATATTCCTCCTTTAGCCTTTCAATTTAAATGATACCGTAAACCTTCCTTTTGGGAAAGTCAATGTCTTAAACGCTAAAAATCAATGAATTTTGTCTAACTTTCGAGTCATCGATCTTAGATCAAAAAAAATGATTAAAGACGTTAAAAAACGAAAAAATTATACACAAATATATAAAAATAACCCTATGCGGTTTTATCAATTTTGAAAAACTTTCAGAATTATGTGGTCATGAATAAATCGGATTACAACAAACTATTTGGTGTTTTTTTGAAATATAAGCGAGAATCAAAAGGTTGGACACAAACGGATTTAGCATCATTCATCGGCAATAATTCTCAAAATATATCCCGGCTGGAAAGAGGTGAAATCACACCGACGATCTACTGGCTTGAAAAACTGGCGGAGGCTTTTACGTGTAAAGTTTCCGAATTACTGGCAGAATTTGAAGCTTTAAAGGAAAATGACAGTCCTGAAAATGAGAACTCTATCTCAAAGGACTACACGTGATCCGCTTTACGCAAACGGATGAATAATTCCCTCCCCTGGCGCGGCGGAATGGAATTATAACAAGCTTCAATTTTCGAATCGGAAAAACAACGGGAGAATCGGGCCTCATACTCTGCTTTTGTTCCTCCGAACGGCGGCCCCGACTCAAACTCACAGTCAAACAGCAGACCTACAAGTCTGCCGCCAGGCGCCAGGAGCCGGTAAACCTGGTCTACATAGCGGTCCCGCATCCCGGGGTCAATCGCACAAAATAAGGTCTGCTCGATAATCAGGTCATATTGGCCTCCATGGGTAAAAAAATCTTCCTTCAAAATATGTTCATCCGGGAAACCGGGACATGACAGCAAAAAGGTATCGATGGCCTGTTCTGCAAAATCAAGCACATACACCTGCGAAAATCCCTGTTCGTACAGGTAGCGCGCTTCGTGGCCGTAACCACAGCCCGGAATGAGGATTTTCAAGTCCCGGTTTTCTAAGCTATCCACAAAACGCTTGATCGGCGTAGAAACCGTTCCGATGTCCCAGCCGGTATCGTCGTCGGTATATCGCTTTTCCCAAAAATCCTGTTCCATTGCTTTGATCTTTTACCCGTGTTTTTATGAAACGGATTCTAAGATAAGCAATTAATTTGAATTTTTCGGCCGCGTGGAGCCATAAAAAAGGTGTTCCTTAACGAAACACCCGTTTTATATCTTTTAGCTGAGTTCTGTTTAGAGGCTCCAGTACTGCAAATCCCGGATCTGGTTGCGGTAAATGCCTTTCACATCCACAAACACGCCTTTACCGTCCTTCAGGAGTGATTTGAAGTGACTTTCCGGCAGGTTTTTGTATTCTTTGTGGTTTACGGCAACGATCACCGCATCATAATCGGTACCGGCTTTTTCCACCAGTCCCACACCGTATTCATGCGCCATTTCCTCAGAAGAAGCGTGCGGATCAATAATATCAACGGAAACCTGGTAAGATTTCAGCTCGTTCACGATGTCGATCACCTTGGAGTTGCGGATATCGCTTACATCTTCTTTAAACGTTGCTCCCATGATCAACACACGTGAAGCCTGGATGATTTTATTCTGGGCGATTACCTTCTTCACCGTTTGCTTGGCAATATAGGCGCCCATGGAATCGTTCACATAACGACCGCTGGTAATCACCTTCGAGTGATAACCTGCTTCCTGTGCCTTGTGTGTCAGGTAATACGGGTCAACGCCGATACAGTGTCCGCCCACAAGCCCCGGCTGGAATTTCAGGAAGTTCCATTTCGTTCCGGCAGCTTCGAGCACATCAAAAGTATTGATATTCAATTTATTAAAAATCAGCGAAAGCTCATTGATCAGTGCAATATTGACATCACGTTGGGTATTTTCGATGATTTTAGCGGCCTCGGCAACTTTGATCGTTGGTGCGCGGTGGACGCCGGCCCCAACAACAAGCTCATAAGTTTTGGCAATCTGATCAAGCGATTCCTCACAACAGCCGGAAACCACTTTCACCACGTTTTGCAGCGTGTGCTCCTTATCTCCCGGGTTGATGCGCTCCGGTGAATAACCAACTTTGAAATCATCTTTGAATTTCAAACCGGAAAGCTCTTCCAGTACCGGGATACAATCTTCTTCGGTACAGCCCGGATAAACCGTTGATTCGAAGACAACATAATCGCCTTTTTTGAGTACTTTTCCTACCGTTGTGCTGGCGCCCAGCAAAGGCTTCAGGTCCGGTAGGTTCGCTTCGTCGATCGGGGTTGGAACCGCCACTACGAAAAACGTACATTCTTTCAAATCGTCCAGGCTGGCCGTAAAATAAATATCGGAATTGTCAAAGGCCGACGATTCGAGCTCATTGCTCGGGTCGATTTTATTTCGCATCAGGTCGACACGCTGCTGGTTGATATCAAAACCAACGACTTTGATTTTTTTCGCGAATTCGAGCGCAATCGGCAGGCCAACGTAGCCCAGGCCAATCACCGCCAGTTTGGTTTCTTTATTTACCAGTTTGTTGTAGATTGAATTGTTCATCTCTTAATTTATAAATGCGTTCTATAATTTCAACTACCTTCAAGCCTTCCAAAGCGTTTGTCGTAGCAGTAGTTTTTCCTTTTAAAGTCTGGATCACGTTCGAGATTACATAATTGTGGTTCGCCGCCGATCCTTTGTAAGCGCCGTAATCATTTCCCGGGTTGGTCGGCGCCAGCTCCGGCATTTCGTAGCCCGGGATATTACAGATCTCCACCTCGTTCATGTATTGCCCGCCGATTTTCACGCTGCCTTT
>CBINGV010000226.1:0-6074 GCA_966250255.1 uncultured Flavobacteriales bacterium
GCCCGTCCTTTTTTCGTAAATTTGCCTAATTTTACTAGTGAACTAAAATTTGTTGGGATTTATGTTTGAAGAAGATGATGAAGATGTGAACGACGGGAATTTCAACGAATACCTGGATCGCTTCGAGCGCTCCCTCAAAGGTGAGCCAATCGGTTTTATAGACAGTGACCAGATCGAGATTTTAATCGACCATTATTTGATGAACGGCATGTATTCCAAAGCGAATAGCTGTGCCGACCTGGGAATCCAGCTGTTTCCGTTCAACAACCTGTTCTTTTTGCGCAAGGCCCAGGCTATTTCTGCACAAGGCATGTTGCGGGAAGCGTTGGAATTGCTCGCCCAGATCGAAAAGACCGAAAGCGGGAGCTGTGAGTTTTTCCTGACAAAAGCCGCGATTTTCAGCCAATTGCGCGACTCCAAACGCGCCATCAAATACTTTAAAGAAGCGCTTTCCCTTTCCGAAAAAGAAGACCGTGACGAGATTTACCTCGACCTGGCCATGGAATATGAAAGCCAAAACGATTTTTCTTCGGCGATTGCCACCTTGCTTGAAGCCGTGCGCCTCAACCCGCAAAACGAAGGAGCGATCTACGAGCTGGCCTATTGTTACGACCAGATTTCCGATTTTGAGCGGGCCATTGAATGTTATTCCAATTTTATCAACGAAAACCCGTATTCCTTTACGGCCTGGTATAACCTCGGGAATGCTTATTCCAAGCTTGAGAATTACGAACGGGCGATCTGGGCTTACGATTACTGCCTGATCATCAACGAAGAATTTTCACCGGCTTATTTCAACCTCGGCAATGCTTTCCTTTCCACGGAAAAATTCAACCTCGCCATCGAGAATTTTGAAAAATGCATGGAAATCGACGGCGAGGACGGTTTGGCGCTCTGCTATATCGGTGAATGCTACGAGCAGCTCGAAAACTATGAGCTCGCCAAGCATTATTACTACCGGAGCATCGAGTTTATCCCGGATTTACCGGAAGCCTGGCTCGGATTGGGGATTGTGGCCGATCTGGAAGAAAACACCATAGAAGGCATCCGCCTGATTGAAAAAGCCATTGCACTCGATCCCGAAAACGGTTCTTTTTATCATGTGCTGGCCGGCGCTTACGAAAAAACAGAAGCGATCGAAAAAGCCAATGAAGCTTACCTTCAATCCCTCGAATTGGATAACAACAACGAAGAAGTGCTGACAGATTATACCGATTTCCTGCTGGAAAACAATTTCCTGAAAGAAGCCCTGAGCTTTGTGGAAACCTTCCCTGTCGGGCCGAAACTCGAGTTTGAAAAAAAGCTGGTGCTCGTTAACCTCTGTTGGTTGAGCGGCCGGAAACAGGACGCCCAATTTTTATTGATCGGCTGCATTGATGAAGACGCTGCCCGCGCCAAAAAAATATTTTCTTTGTATCCCGACCTTGAACGTGAGCAAAATATTATAAATTTGTTCCCTTAATCTGAATTATGAACTTCGAACTACCGTACATTCCCCAAAGAGAATCAAAACCACGCAACAAAGGCATTACCATGATGATGGACAAAGGCCTGGGCCTTCGTGAAGCGGAACACTTCATTGAAGCCAACGGCCACCTGACCGATATTGTCAAGTTCGGCTTCGGGACGTCCTACATCACTAATAAGCTGGAAGAAAAAATCCATTTGTACAAAGACAACCAGATGCGCCCGTATTTTGGGGGCACTTTATTCGAAGCATTTTATGCCCGCGGAAAATTTGAAGACTACCTGCGTGTACTCGATAAATATAAGCTCGACCTCGCGGAAGTTTCCGACGGTTCCATCATCCTGGACCACGACGAAAAATGCGAAATCATCCACCGCTTATCCAAAGAACGGACGGTTTTGTCTGAAGTCGGATCTAAGGATTCCGGGATTCTTATCAGCCCGAACCGCTGGATCAAAATGATGAAAAGCGAGCTCGAAGCCGGTTCCTGGAAAGTGATCGCCGAAGGCCGGGAAGCCGGTAATGTCGGCGTTTTTCGACCGAACGGAACGGCCCACACCCTCCTGATCAATAAAATCATCGCCAAAGTAAAACCCGAAGATATCTTGTGGGAAGCCCCGCAAAAGAACCAGCAGGTTTGGTTCATCAAGCTTTTCGGAGCGAACGTCAATCTCGGGAATATTGCCCCGAACGAGGTAATTCCGCTGGAATGCCTTCGCCTTGGACTCCGCGGCGATACCTTCTTCGATTTCCTCCCGAAAGATTATGCGGAGCGCCTCAAGCAGGTAAACAGCGATGAGGACGTGGAAATCCACGAAGAAGAATAAATCCTTTTTTATGATGCAGCTGGTTAAACGGCTTGAAATCAATGCTCATGCAGGTGCCGTGTATACCGTTGACGGTTATGACAATTTTGTTTTTACCGGCTCGGGCGACCAGTTTGTAGCCAAATGGAAACTCGAGACTGGCGTCCAGGAAAAATTTGCCGTGAAAGCCGAAAAAAGCGTTTACAAAATTGCGCTCGTTCATGAAAAGCAGCAACTTGTAATCGGTACGAGCTCAGGTGCCCTGCACATCCTCGACCTTGCCGAACGGAAGGAAATCAAGCATTTTATCCAGCACAAACAAGCCATTTTTTCCATCACGGAAAACCCGCTCAAAAAGCAACTGTATACGGCTGACGCTGACGGAAACCTGGCCATTTGGAACACCGAAAACTGGGAATTGGTCCTTTTTCTGCCCCTGGAATGCGGAAAAATCCGTGACATCCTGCTCGACGATCAAGGAGAAAAAATGTTCCTGGCCTGCCAGGACGGCTTCATCCGCCAGTTTGAAACGCAGTTTTTTAACGAAACCGCTTCTTTTTATGCGCATGAACATGGTGTTAACACCCTGATTTTTTTCCCGGGAAAACCCACTACCCTGCTCAGCGGCGGAAAAGACGGCTACATCCGGGCCTGGGATTTTGATTCCCGGAAAAAAATGATCGAGATCCCGGCGCACAACTTTGGAATTTACCAATTGGATTTTTTTAACGGGGGCCGGAATTTCGTGAGCATCAGCCGGGATAAATCCATCAAGCTCTGGGACAGCGCTTCGTTCCGGGTGCTTCAAAAAGTGGAACGTAAGCACGGTGGACATTCCCATGCCATCAATGCGCTTTACAAAAAATCCGAAACGGAATTTGTGACTGTCGGCGATGACAAACGCGTCATTTACTGGGAGCTTTCCGATTAAAAATTTCCAAAATCTAACTGTTAATTCGGATGAAAATTTGTTTCCCTCCTTGAGGAGGGATAAAGCGAGGTGACAAGTAAAGTTGAAATTTGTAACCCCACTCGGTCTCCCCTGCGCCATCGCTAAAGCTTTTGCGGCATGCGATCAAGGGGAGAAGCAAGCTCTTTAACCCAGGTAAAAATCCGAAGCCTGTAAGCCACCGGTGTGAACAAACAGGATTTTTTGCCCGGCAGGCAATCCGGTTTCTTCCACCCATTTACAAAGCGCATAAAACGCTTTCCCGGTATAAACATGATCCAGCGGCAGGCCGCAATCCCTGTAAATTTCCCGGATAAAAGCCAGTAAACGGTCATCGTATTTCGCATAGCCGCCAAAATGTGCATCCGGGTGTATTTCAACAGCCTGGAGATATTCTTCGCTCAAGGCCGCATCATAGGTAAAGCGATTAAGCAATTGCAGCATTTCCTGCCTGGAGTCGTAGCCTTTTAACACCGGGACCACATGCAGCTTTGTATTTCCCTGTGTGCCGGTCAGCAAACCGCAACCGGTAGTCGCCGTTCCCTGGGCCACAAAGACATGATCGACAGGGAAAGGGATTTCCCGCCAAATTTCCTGGCAGCCGATTATCCCGTAATAATTGGCGCCTCCTTCGGGAACAACGTAAAAATTGGGATGCTCCTGGTGAAGTTCCATCAGGTATTCGTAATCGTTGCGCATGCCGTACTCCATCCGGTCAAGAAAAATGAGCTCCATGCCGAGCGCCGCACATTGACGCAAGGTCTCGTTTGAATCGCTGTTCAATTCCTCACCACGCACGAAGCCCAGTGAGCGCAAGCCCGTTTCCCGGCAGGCAGAGGCTGTTGCCAGTAGATGATTTGAAAAAGCACCGCCAAAGGTGAAGATCCCTTCCGCTTTATTTTGCCGGGCCCGGGCAAGGTTGTACTTCAGTTTGCGCCATTTATTGCCCGAAACCAGGGGGTGGATCAGGTCGTCGCGCTTGGCGTATACTTCCACTTTTTTTTCATCGAACAAAGGAAGCGAAATCCGTTCCAAACAGGATTTGGAAGTGTCAAATGCAAAATTTTCCGGCTGCATGGTAGCAAAAATACGCTTTATCTTGTGTATTTTTGACGCATGAGCGATGATTTTTCCTCTTTCTCCAAACGTTCGAAACTCGATCCGGAAGATTTTTATTACAGCCCGGAAGGCTATATCGTTTTCACGGAAAAATATCACCTGAAACGCGGCTATTGCTGTAAAAGCGGTTGCAAGCACTGCCCCTATGGTTACGATAAAAAAACGGGAACGTTTAAGAAAAACTGAAAATTGAAAATTGAGAATGAAGCATAATTTTTAATTTTCCATTCTTAATTCTCAATTCTAATACCTTTCTCCGGGAATTTTCCTTTGTATTCTTTGAGGATATTTTTGATTTTGAGGATATCGGCATCCGCATCGCCGGAAGGAACAAATAAGGAATGGAAACCACCGATTTTGCGCTTGTAATCAATATACGCCACATAAATCGGGACATTGGCTTTCAACGCGATGTAATAAAAGCCTTTTTTCCAGTTGGGATTATAGCTGCGCGTACCTTCCGGGGTAAAAACCATGAACATCGTTTCGTTGTTTTCGAAATAGCTCACGGCCTGTTCGGTAAAATTATTATTGGCTTTCCGGTCCACCGGGATTCCCCCGAGTGCTTTCAAAATCCAGCCCATTGGTGGGAAAAACAGTTCTTTTTTGATCAGGAAATGGGATTTGATCCCGTAATTGGCAAAAGCAATTTTCCCGATAACAAAATCCCAGTTGGAGGTATGCGGCCCCACAGCGATCACTGCTTTTTTAATGCCTTCGGGTGATTTTGGGTCAATTTTCCAGCCGAAAAGCTTTAAAATGAACAATAAAAACTTTGCCATGACACAAAGGTATAAAACTTGATCCAGATATGAATGAAAAAGTTATATTTGCATAACTCAGCATGAGAAATATGAAATACTACTGCTTTCTTTTGATTTCCATACTCATTTCCTGTGCGACCCGAAAAAGCCCGGAAATAATAAAAGACAAAGACATCCCCGAGGTTATGGTCCTGGGTGTTTTTCATTTCGAAGACCAGGGACTGGACAGCTATCAGCCCAAATACAGCGTGGACATCCTCTCCGATGAACGGCAAAAAGAGCTGGAAGAGCTGATTAACAGGCTGGCCGCTTTCCGCCCGACAAAAATTATCATTGAATGGAACCGCATCAAGGACGACTCTTCCACCAATGCCTCCTATCGGAATTACCTCGACGGCAAGCTCGATATCAGCCAGAAAAAGAACGAAGTGTATCAACTCGGCTTCAAGCTTGCGAAAAAGCTCGGGCACCAGCGTATTTACTGCGGGGATGCGAACACGGAATGGTGCGGCGTAGAAATGGAGTGGGAACACTTTGACGAGAACGAATATTTGAAAAGCCACGGACAATACGACAAATCCACCCGGCACAATTACGAAGCTTTTTATGCCGAGCTGGATTCGCTGAAATCGGGGTCAAGCTTGAAGGAACACCTCGCCTACCTGAACGATCCGGCTATTCGGCTGAAAGGACACCAGGCTTACCTAAGCCAGATCTCAATCCTGGGGGCCGGTGACCATTATGTCGGAGCTGATTTCGCGTCCAATTGGTACCGAAGGAATATCCGTATTTTTTCGAATGTATACGACCTGGCCGAAATGCACAAAGAGGAGCGCATCCTGCTGATTTATGGGGCGGGTCACGCCTGGATCCTGAATCAGCTTTTTTCCGAATCGCCTGATTTTCGCCTGGTGAAAGCCCATGAATTTCTTCAAAAATGACAGCTGCTCATTTCATCTAATCTCCAA
>CBINGV010000227.1:0-6059 GCA_966250255.1 uncultured Flavobacteriales bacterium
AAATTAACAGCCTATGTAGCAAATATTTCCTAACTTTGCACATCTTTAAAAGAAAACATGCTAAAAAATATCACCTTTTCCAAATCGCATAACGCTGATTTTTACAAGACTCTGCAACAACGTGTGCGTGAGTATTTCAAGGAAAATAACACCTCAAGACATGCGAATACCAACATGGTACTCAAAACGGTTTTCATGGTTACTTTATACATCGCCCCTTTTGTGCTGATGCTTACCGTATTCGAAAATCCCTGGCTGATTTTCCTGATGTGGGTTGTTATGGGCTTCGGAGTTGCCGGTGTCGGTCTTTCCGTAATGCACGATGCCAACCACGGGGCTTATTCCAAAAACCAGGGGGTTAACCGCGCGCTTGGGTATTTGCTCAACACCCTGGGGGGAAGTGATGTCAACTGGAGAATCCAGCACAATATCCTGCACCATACCTACACCAATGTAACCGGTATGGATGAAGACATCAACCCGGGCCGTGTGATGCGTTTTTCACCACACGAAGAGCGCCTCAAAGTGCACCGCTACCAGCACGTTTACGCCTGGTTTTTCTATGGTTTGATGACCCTGATGTGGTGCACGGTTAAAGATTACCGCCAGGCAATCCGTTACAACCGCATGGACCTGATGAAAACGCAGAATATTTCTTTCCGTCGCCTGATGGTTGAAATCGCGCTGACAAAACTGCTTTATTTCGGTGTATTCCTCGTGTTGCCTTTGCTTTTCACACCGCTTCCTGCCTGGTTGACGGTGATTAGCTTCCTGTTGATGCACTTTATTGCGGGCCTCGTACTGGCGATGATTTTCCAGCCGGCACACGTGGTACCGACGTCCAATTACCCGGTTCCGGACGAAAGCGGAAATATTGAGGCTGACTGGGCGGTGAACCAGCTTTACAACACGGCAAATTTTGCTCCCGGAGCGCGCCTGTTCTCCTGGTATGTCGGTGGTTTGAACTACCAGATTGAGCACCATTTGTTCCCGAATATCTGTCACGTACATTACCGTAAATTGTCTAAAATCGTGCGCGAAACCGCCGAAGAATATAACCTTCCGTATTTCTCCCAGAAAACATTCCTCGATGCTTTGAGAGAGCACACTAAAATGCTGAAGGACCTCGGAAGAAACGATTTTGCGCCGGCACTGCATTAATTAGTTTAGGAGTACGGGTTAAATAAGTTAGAGGTGTGAACTCATAACGATTAACTCAGAAACTCAATCACTTATAACCGTGAACATAGAAGATTTCCGCAATTTTTGCCTGAAATTTCCGGGTGTTACTGAAAGTTTTCCTTTCGATCAGGCGACCCTTGTGTTTAAAGTTTACGGGAAAATGTTTGCACTCTGTGACGTGGAAGACTTTACGGGGATCAACCTGAAGTGCGACCCGGAGAAATCCGTTGAGCTGCGGGAACAATACGAAGGGATCAATCCCGGCTGGCATATGAACAAAACACACTGGAATACGGTTTCAGTAGGAATGGATGTCCCGGATAACTTGTTTTTTGAATTAGCAAAGCATTCTTACGACCAGGTATTTGCTTCCCTTCCGAAAAAAATCCGCGAAGGAAATCATGATTGAATTCACCCTCCGGAAATGGGAGGAGTCCGATCTGGATAGTCTCGTAAAGCATGCCAATAACCCGGACATTGCCAAAAACATGACGGATGGCTTTCCGCACCCTTATACCAAGGAACATGCCCTCGCTTTTCTCGGAAAATTCAAAGACCAGGAACCCGTACAGCTTTTTGCGATCGTGATCAACGGTGAGGCGGCCGGGGGAATCGGCATTCACTTGCAGACGGATATTTACCGCCTAAACGCTGAGCTGGGTTACTGGCTTTCGGCGGATTACCAGGGACAAGGTATCGTTCCGCGGGCCATCCGGCAAATCGTGGAATATACTTTCACTTATTTTGAGGTCAACCGGATTTATGCACGGCCATTCGGCTCGAACCTGGCTTCTCAGAAAGTGCTCGAAAAATGCGGTTTCCAACTCGAAGCCCGGTTTGAGAAAAACCTGTTGAAACAAGGCCGTTTAGAGGACGAGCTCGTCTATGCCATCCGGAGATAGCCCTAATACCGGATCGAATAAGGCTTATAAATGCAGTTTCATGGCATAATCCACGGAATGCCTTCCGGAGCCATACACCAGGAAAAAGCTGGTAAGCACCAGGGCCAGCAAGGCCTGAATCAGGTTTTCAGGGTTCATTACCACCAGGAAGTTAACAATCACCGCACCGATCACGATGGGCAATTGCAGCAAGCAGGACAAGCGTGTCAGCAAACCGAAAGCAATCAGCAAACCACCGGCAAAATGCACCATGGCCACATAATGTACAATCAATAAACCGACTGCGTCCTGGTTTTTCGGCTGGATGAGGTCCAGCAGCATCTGGGTCTGATCGGCAAACTGGACGCCCTTCACAAAAAAGAACACCCCCAGACCGATCCGCAGGATATCGAAAGCGATATTCGTTTTTGCATTGGCCCATTTGTTTAATTTATCCACGGCTTTCATAGCAACTTTTTTACGAATTCACTCAGTAAGTTACGAAAAACGAGTGACTTATACAAGAAAAAAATGAAATTCCCCGGGCGGTTACAATTGGGCTGTGAATTTTTCAAAAATAACTGAGAAAAATCATACTTTTTATACAAAGGACTTTGCTAATTTTGTAAGATGAAAGGAAGCCGCCTGTATAGTATTTTCAAGGAAAAATGCCCGGTGTGCCACAAAGGCGAGGTATTTGAAGGAAGAGCCTACAACCTGGGTAAACTCGGGAAGATGCATACACATTGCCCGCATTGCGGACACAAATACGAAATTGAAAACGGGTTTTTCTACGGGGCGATGTATGTGAGCTATGCGCTTACGGTTGCTGTTTCGGTCGCTACCTTTGTGCTGAGTTACTGGATTTTTCCCGGTTTCAGCTCCTGGTTTCACATCGGGATGATTGTGGCTGTGATTTTTCTCCTGGCGCCTTTTTCCTTCCGGATCAGTCGCATGATCTGGATGAACTTTTTCAGTCATTACGATCCCGAAAAAGCAAAAGAACATGAGTAAATTCAAAGAAATAATCAGTTCGGAAACGCCTACGCTCGTTGATTTTTATGCGACCTGGTGCGGTCCGTGCCAAACAATGATGCCCATCCTCGACCAAGTGAAAAACCGGCTGGGCAGCGGGGTGCGCATCCTGAAAATCGATGTAGACAAAAACCCCGATATTGCCGATAAATTCAAAATCCGCGGGGTGCCCACCTTTGTGCTTTTTAAAGCCGGTGAAATCCTCTGGCGGCAAAGCGGGGGAATGGACGGCTCTACGCTCGAAAAGCGAATCCGGGAAGGACGCTAGCCCGGATCTGAAAAAATAGCGTACTTTTGATGCCTAAAACTACGTTATGAAACTCCGCGTACACACCTTGCCTTACAATCCTTTCCAGGAAAACACCTATATCGTTTCCGATGAAAGAAACCATGCCGTGATTATCGATCCGGGCTGTTATACCTCCGAAGAAAAAAACCATTTGAAAGCAACGGTGGCGGACCTGGGCTTGAAAATCGTGGCGCTCCTGAATACACATTGCCATATTGATCACGTCCTTGGAAACGCTTTTGTGAAACGGCAATACAAAGTTCCTTTTTACATGCATAAAGACGAATTGCCGACTTTAAACGCGGTACCGAATTACGCCCATTTGTATGGCTTTGAAGGCTATGAGCTTTCCCCGCAGCCGGAACACCTGGTGGAAGACGGGCAGGAGCTCCGTTTCGGGGACATGGCGTTTAAGGTTATTTTCGGTCCCGGCCATGCGCCCGGCCACATCGCTTTTTACAATGCTGAAAATAACATCTTATTAGGCGGTGATATCCTTTTCAAAGGCAGCTTCGGCCGGGTGGATTTGCCGGGCGGCGATTTGGAAACGCTCAAGAAAACAATCCACGAGCGCATGTTCACATTGCCCTCAGAAACAATTGTTTATCCCGGACATGGTCCTTCCACGACCATCGGAGAGGAAAAAACAAGCAATTACATTCTCGCGTTTTAAACGCCCGGATTTTTTGCTATATTTACACATCATGAGGGGGATTTTCACCTTGCTTTTTTCACTCGCACTGCTTTCCTGTTGGGGAAAAGACGGAGGTGCTTCCTTTGCTCAACAGGTCCGGGAAGCGGGCGAAGATTCGGTCAAAATCCGGCTTTTGTTTGAATGGGACGATGAAATCTACCTGCAAAACAGAGATCTTGATATCCAGCTTAATAACCAGATCATCGACCTTTGCCGCAAGCAGCTTGACCGGAAGGGTATCAGCAAGGACGAAGAGCTATTTTATGCCGCTTCACTGGCGCGCGCGCTCAACAACAAAGGTCTGGCCCTCAGCGAAAAAAATCGCCTCGACGAATCCCTCGAAATTTTGCACGAAAGCTACCGCATCGCTCGGAAATACCGGAACAAGCTGACCGAAAGCCACGCCACGAATAACATCGGGACCATTTACCGTTCGCTTAAAGAATACAAAAAAGCCATCCGCTTTTACGAAAAAAGCTTCGCCATTTTCAAAGATTCGGCCGCTGCCCCGGAAACCTTCAATAACATCGGCCTTTGTTATTCCGACCTGGGCGAAAAAGACAAGGCGATGCGTTATTTCCAGCTGAGCCTGCGTTTTTCGGAAAGTCCCGACCACCAGCTCAACAAAGCGAATACGCTTTTGAACCTGGCCGATATTTACATCAGCAAGGAAGACGAGGAAAATGCGATGCTTTATTTCAATAAGGCCTTGCAGACCAACAAAGAAATCGATAATCCCTATGGGGTTTCCTATTCCTACGAACGGATTGCCAATTTGCTGCGCCGCGAGAAAAAATACGGCCCGGCATTGGAAGCTGCGCGGCAGGCCTTTTCCATTGCAAAAGCCAATCATTTGCTTTACAACCTGCAGGAAAGTTCCCGCACCTTGTACGACATCTACAAAGAGCAGAACCGGCTGGACAGTGCGCTTTATTACTATGAACAGCACAATGCCTACGTGGATCAGTACACCAAACAAACGAACCGCGAAGAGCTTATCCGGAAACAGTTTTATTACGAATACCAGAATAAGGAAGAGCTGGCTGCCACAAAGCATAAAAAAGAGCTTGAAGTGGCTTCGGAAAAGAACAAACGGCAACGGATAGTTTTGATTTTTGTGCTTGTTTTTTTCCTCGGGATGCTCATCGTCGGTTTTTTTGTTGTTAAGTCCTACCGTAGGACGAAAAAGATGAACCAGATCATCGAAAGCCAGAAAAAAGAAGTGGAGCATAAAAACCGCGAAATCCTGGACTCGATTTCCTATGCCAAGCGGATTCAAACCGCCATTTTACCGCCCGATTCCTATTTCAAATCCAAGTTTGAGCAGTCTTTCATCCTGTACCTGCCGAAAGACATCGTTGCCGGCGATTTTTACTGGCTTGAAGAACGGGGGCGGCAAATCCTTTTCGCGGTTGCCGATTGCACGGGGCATGGTGTTCCCGGGGCGATGGTTTCGGTGGTGTGTCACAATGCGCTCAACCGCTGTACGCGTGAGTTTAAGCTGACCCAGCCTAATGAGATCCTGAACAAAACCCGGGAAATTATCATTCACGAATTTGAAAAATCGCGCGAAGAAGTGAAAGACGGCATGGATATTTCGCTTTGCTGCCTGGACCTCGAAAGCATGCAGATTACCTGGTCAGGGGCAAACAACCCGCTTTGCATCATCCGGAACAAGGAGCTGATCGAATTCAAGGCGGACAAGCAGCCGATCGGGAATTATTCCTTTTCCAAAGATTTCAGCCTGCATGAATTTCAGTTGCAGAAAGATGATGTGCTTTATCTTTTCTCGGATGGTTATATCGATCAGTTTGGCGGTGAAAGCCCGGAAAATGGCAAGAAATTCAAATCAAAACGGCTCAAAAACCTGCTTTCATCGATTGCAGAACTCGATACCGCGCAGCAAAAAATTATCCTCGAACGTGAATTTCACAACTGGAAAGGCCAGCTCGACCAGGTGGATGATATTTGTATCGTG
>CBINGV010000228.1:0-6056 GCA_966250255.1 uncultured Flavobacteriales bacterium
ATATAGAGCACGATATCCGTTCCGCGGTCTTCTTTTTCAATTTCCGTGATGGTAAATTCCGGTGAGCCGTTGCTTTCCCACTGAACTGCCTGCGCGCCTTCGTAACGTGCCAGCGTGCGGATCTGCACTTTTTCGGCCACCATGAACGCCGAGTAAAAACCGAGGCCGAAATGCCCGATAATACTTTCGGAACCTTCCTTGCCTTCGTATTGTTTCACAAACTCTTCCGCGCCTGAAAAAGCGATCTGGTTGATGTACTTGTCGATTTCCTCGTCCGTCATCCCGATACCCCGGTCACGGATCGTCAGCGTTTTCGCCTCCTTATCGAGGATTACATCTACTTTCAGCTCACCAACTTCGCCTTTAAATTCGCCTGTTTTGGACAAAACCTTCATCTTTTGAGAAGCGTCCACCGCATTGGAAACCAATTCCCGGAGGAAAATCTCGTGGTCCGAATACAGGAATTTTTTAATGATTGGAAAAATATTTTCCGTTTGTACGTGAATCTGGCCTGTTTTCATGTTCTATAATTATGTGTTATGAATGATAAATGTTGAATGATTAACGAAAGTCTTTTGTCAAGGACTGTGCCAAGGGAAAGGGGCTGACAAATTGGCAAGGGAAGGAAATGAAGAAGAAAAAGCGTAGCTTTTGAAGACCCGGCGTTAGCGCAGGGATCATGGAGAATGGAAACTGCGAAGCAACACGGCAGGGAATGGGAAATAAAGCCGGGTATTAGGAGCATGAATCGCCCTTATTTTAAAACCAAACCGCCAGGCTCCCGATAAGCAGGCTGTTTTGCTTCATGGCTTTCCCGGATTTATCGGGATACAAAGCCTTTTCTGAAACAAAGAAGCGGTTTTCCAGGCGAAAAAATGCGTTCTCGGTAATTTTGAGCTTGTAACCCAGGCTGGCACTGAAGACGTCAAAGCCCTGGATCCCCGTTACCGGTACAATCATCACGGAAGCCGGATCGGAAAAATACTCGGCCCGGGCGGAAAGGGAACTCCGGCTTGTAAACTGGTAATTGACGATGATATTGGCCTGCCCCCAATAAACCCTGCTTTCCTGCCCGGAAGCATTCTTTTTGTCCTGGCGGCCGGCATAGACACAGGAAGTGAGCGAGCATTTCCCCCTGGGCTTGTAAATCAGGTAGAGATCGGTAAAATAACGCGTCCGGAACTCCGGCGCAGCCTGCGAATATTCGCTGCCGATATAAGTATCCCAATTGAGCAGGACATAATCGTTCGGCCGGTATTCGATTTGTGTCCCGACTGAAAGCGGGTTATTATTGTCCTGGATTTGCTGCCAGCCGTTAACCACATATAAATAAGCGTTCCACTTTTTATTCAGGGTGGCGCTCAGTTTCACACCAGCCAGGTAATACGGTGTGAACTCCGGAGCCAACGAACGCGTATACATCAGGTGGTCTTTGGAAATTGCCGTTTCATTGGTGTAAGGCGAACCTAAAATCCCTGCATCCAGCCAGATTTCTTTCTTTTTTGAGAGCTTGACACCCGCATTGGCTTCCACGAGATTTTTCAAGCTTCCCTTTTCCGTATTGTAATTGTCGTTGATATAGGTTCCAAAACCCGGTACAAGGTGCGCACGGACAAAATTGTTTTTGTATTTCAAATCAATGTAAGCCAGGTTGATGTTGATTTCGTTGTGACGGGCGGAAGACACGCAATAAGGACGCAGCGATCCTTCCGGCTCATTGAAATCGTAGCCGTAATACGTATCAACCAGGCCTCCGACAGACACTTCCCCCACCTGGACCGAATCGTAATTGTCCGTAATACCGGTATTTACGACCTGCGCACGGCAGAAAAAAGTAAGAAGCGACAATAACCCTGCAAAAACTAATTTCATCTGATGGATCTGAGCTTACAAAAATGCAATATTTTATTTGAATGCAGACGAGCCCACAAAAAAAACGGGACAGGCTAACCGAATGAGCTCAAGGCCTCATTTTACGATATCATGTCCGTATAAGAAACCACGAAGTGACAGAATTAATATATTTCCTACCTTTACCTTTCTTTATTGTTTTGTATGTCATCGACCACCGTAATTACCGTCATCGGAGGGCCTCTTTCATGGATCTCCTCCTTTTTTTTGATCGTGTTTGCAGCTCTTGCCCTTCATTTTTACCTCAAAGCAAAACGCCTGAAAAAAGAAAAAACGCAGGCGGAAAACAACTCCCGCTTACTTGCAGAAAAAAATGCCACATTGGAACAGCAAATCCAAGAATGTGAGGCCGGAAGAGAGGCGGAACGCTAAGCCCGGTTTCCTTTCACGTACATTCGTCTGCTTGAACCGGGCTTTCATCTCAATTAATGATTTTTTAAAGTCGGGGATACCCCGGTGCAATAGTGCCGCTTTAGCTTTGCTTCTAAAAAAACATGAGAATCTCCTTGTTCATCCTGCTTTTGCTCGTTTCATGCGGCAACCAGGCAGAGACACAAAAAAGTATCCGTTTTACAGGCTCCAACACCTCAAATGAGGTCGTGAAAGCCTTGGCTGCGCATTACAACCGTTCCCAAAACAAGCTGCCCATCGAAGTCGAAGGCGGAGGCTCCGAAAAGGCCATCCGTTCTTTTTTGACCGGGGATATCCGCTACCTCAACTCTTCCCGCAGGATCACGGAAACCGAAATGGAACTGGCCGGGAAAAACGGGGTAAATGAAATCAGGGAAATCATTATCGGGTTGGATGCCATCGCCCTGATTGTCAATCCGAAATTAGGGGTTCACGAACTTTCGATCCGGGAAGTGGCGGAAATCCTGGAGGGAAAAATACGCAACTGGAAGGCATTGGGTGGCCCTGACCTGGAGATCAAGCTCTACGGGCGCAACCGGGAATCCGGCACCTATCATTTTATGAAAAGCAAATTTATCCGGCAGGGCTTTAGTACGGCAATGAATTACAAAGACACGCCGGCAGAAATCGTCAACGCTGTAAAAAAAGACCCGGCGGCCTTTGCTTACACGGACCTGGCCAGCATCCGCCAGAACGGGATGCATTTTCCGAGCCATGGGATCTGGGCAATTAATTTAGGCATTGACGGCGCTGAAGCGGTTTCTCCTTTTGAGCGCATGGCGGTATTGGAGGGACATTATCCCCTGACCAGGCCTCTGTACCAATATGTAAGCGGGACAAAAAATCAGCAGGTAAGCGCATTTATCCGCTTTGAGCTCTCCGCTGAAGGACAGGAGCTCATAGAAAAAAAAGGATTTTTCCCCATATTGCCTATTCACAGGCAATTCAATTCGGAAAACGGGTTTTGAGATTTGATCCTGTGCAAAAAATTGACTTCCAATGGCAGGAAAATGACATCCGCCCTCACCCTGTTGTTTTGAAACACCGGATTTTTTCCTATTTTTACTGCTCTTGAATGTGATATGGATTACCGCACATATGAAGTCAGCGAAGCACTCAGCCCGCTGGTAAAATGTTTCTGGTCACTGGAAGCCCCGGCGACCGATACCGCCGAAAAACAGCGCATTGTCCCCGACGGCTGTATGGAATTGATTTTCCATTACGGCGATTTGTATTACCAATACCGGGAGGACGGCGGCGTTTTCCTGCAGCCGCGCGCTTTTGTGTTCGGGCAGATTACTTCCGCCCTGGAAATTGCCGCAAGCGGGAAAAGCGGGATCCTGGCCGCCCGATTTCACCCGGAAGGTTTTGACCCCTTAGCAACAATCCCGCTGCGTGAAATGGAAAACACAGCCGTTTCGCTCGAAATCCTCTTCGGGGAGAACGGATTACAGTTGGAAACACAGGTACTTAACGCCGCCAACAACACCGAACGGATCAAAATCATCGAGAGCTTCCTGCTGGAACGCCTGCAGAGCAGCGAAGCCATTGATCGCGTATCCAAGTCCTGTGTTGAAACGCTGTTGCAGCTCAAAGGCCAGGTTTCCGTCGATGCCCTGTCCGATCAAATGAACATCAACCGCCGCCAGCTGGAACGCAAATTTTCTTCCGCAATCGGCCTCAGTCCGAAGCAGCTTTCACGAATTATCCGCTTGCAGGCCACGCTTAAAATGCTCGAAAAAGGTGAGTTTGAAAACCTCACGGAGCTGGCTTATGCGAACGGTTATTTCGACCAGGCGCATTTCATCAAGGATTTCAAAGAATTTACCGGCATGAGCCCGAAACAGTTTTATGCGGATAACCTCAAAATGTCGGCCTTATTTTTACACAGGGAATGAGTGTATTAGAAAATTCGACGATTCGTAGATTCGCATACTTGCTCACTTTGTAACGGCTAATCTATTCCTTAACCACTTTTATTTGTTGTGACCCGCTTTCAGTTTCTACACGGATCATATAAAATCCGGCTGAATAAGCCGACAAATCCAGTTCTGCGTTAGTTCCCGAGTGATCTTTTTCAAACAACAATTGTCCTGTATTGTCATAAAGCACTATTTTACGGCTTTGACTTTGATCAAAATCCAGCAGCAAGACATCTTTCACCGGATTTGGATATATTTTAAGCCCGATCATCCCTTCTTCCTTCAGCCCTGTTGTTCCTTCATCCACATTGACCACAAAACAGTCTGTATAGAACGAACAACCGTTATATCCCAGAATCGCCCTGTATGAACCGTCCGCTGTAGGCATAAACATCGATTCATTTTCCCCGGGAATTATTGAATTGCTGGTGCAATTCATCCAAAAATATTGATAAGACAAATTGTCATCTGCGTATAAAAATCCATCTTCAAATTCCAAGATGGAAACAGGTGTAAAATACCAGGAATAGTCTAATGTGTCGCGGTTGATGCATCCATTATTATTAACCTCAAGTACATACATTCCCGGGCTTTGCATCATAGCATACTGTTCCGATGAAATCAGGTTACCGTCCTGGTACCATGTACAACTGTTCAAGCTCGCCGTGTAAATCTGGTAACTACTCCCGGGGCAGGTTTGCAGTGTTTCGTAACTGTCATTCCCTGCAAATAGAAGGACGGCTTCAGGAGTTTCATCCAATACCAGGATACTATCCAAGGTCACGCAGCCCTGATTATTGATTTCCAGGACATACCTTCCGAATTCAGTTACCGTAATTGCCTGTTCAGCGGAAATGACCACCCCATTGTAATACCATTGGTTGTTTTCATCCGTATTTGCCGAGAGCTCACCTGGTTCCCCATTGCACAGATACAAGCTGTTCCCCTCCGTAATTTCCGATGGGATAAATGGATATACAGTGTCAAAAATAACGTAATCGTTTTTCACACAGCCTTGGTTGTTTACTTCCAGAAAAAGTGTGTCACCTTCGTCTTGAGGCACATAAACACAGGTATTCGAAGTTGAAACGGATTGCCCGTTAACTGTCCAGTTGAACGTTTCAGCCATCGTGGTCGTATTGAAAAAAGTAACGGGCGTGTTTTCACACCAGCTGCTGCCTTCCCGGTTGATTGCTGCGTTCAGGGAATCACATAAGAATAAAGTATTTATTACGGTGTTTGTAGTTACCTGCGGAGCTAAATCAAAATAAATCCCGGCTTTATTCTCAATTACAGTCCCGATCGGTGCATCCGCAAAATGATCGATCCTGAAACGGACAAAGCCCTGGCTTCCCATAAAATCCGAGGTGCTATCCGGCAACATGATGCTGTCAAAATGGAAAACCAGCTTGTTGTAATCCATGATCACCAAATGATATGGAGCACTTGCAGCCAATACCTCCAGCGTTGACAAGTCAAGTGCTCCTGATAATTGGTCTACCACACGCACATTCATCACCGTATCGGCACTTGTATTCTGAAAACGAATCGTATAAGTAAAGCTTTCACCCGGAGCTATAAAGCCGGATTCCCCGGAACCCTGAGGCTCTACCTGCTTGTCATTGGGCTCATACGTACAAACAACTTCAAATTCGTTGATTTTTCCGACTAAAGTATCTACGTTCATTAAACCGTCTAAAACGGAAACACTTAATTCATTTCGCTGGAGGACGCCCAAACTCTGCCCGTCCGGGAATTGAGCATTGACCAGTACCTGGAACATAGAATTGACGGCCAGGTCGTCGTAATGCC
>CBINGV010000229.1:0-6003 GCA_966250255.1 uncultured Flavobacteriales bacterium
GTTTAAAGCGGCTGAGGCGGACAACGGTCACCAAAACAATTACCGCGATAATCCACATGGAAGATACGAGGCTCATCACCCCGGATTCAATACCGTATTGCAGGCTAACGATGGTAAACTGGATCGCGAAAACAATCCCGTAGTACATCAGCAAACGTCCGCTCACTTTGTGGGAATCAACTACACGCTTGTAGGTAAAAAACCTGGAATTGTTGAGGCTGTTGTTGAGGATCGTGGCAAAAATCGATATTGTCAGCAGGAAATAAACTACGGTAATGATCCAGCCGTATTTTTCGGCCCCGGGAAACAAAAGCCAGAAATCATAAATGCCATGCGAAAGTGATGCCAGCAGGAGAAAAAGCAAAATCACCAGGATGTTTTTCTTTTTGTAGCGGTACAAAATAATCCCGTAGGCGACCAGCGAAGTATCAAACATGTGCCCCACCGAAGAAAGAATGGCGCGCCCGTTGATAATTTCAGGACCTTTGCTATTGAAGTACAATACATTTTCAACTGCCGAAAAACCGAGAGCACTCACTGAAATAAAGAGCAGGAAATCCACCGGCTCATTGAATTGCTTGTGAAAAAGGGCCAGGAAAAACAAAAAAGGAATGGTTTTCGCCAATTCTTCGAGCATGCCCACCTGGAAAGTCGACACCAGGAAATCGTTGAGCGGGTTCCCGTTGATATCAAAGCCGAGGTCGTCGAGGAACAGCTTGTGTGCCCCAAATACCAGGAACACCGAAGTTCCCCCAAGCAGGAACATCGGGATGATGTATTTCAGGCGTTCACGCTCGTAAATATCGATCAAGCGGTAATAATCCACCCAAATCCAGGCGATAAACAAGGATATGAGGATATAGAGGTAAAGCATTTTGAATGGAGAATGGAGAATGGAGAATGGAAAGTTGAAAGTTGAAAGTTGGAAATTAGATGTTGTCGTCAAGGACATCCGGGGAAACATTGTTTTGCTTTTTCCAGTTGCGCTTCAATATGGCGTATAATCCCCAGCAAAAGCCCACCCCGACCGGAATGGCACCCAAAACAATAATCGCTTCATCCAGCTCCTCGCCCATGATCGCCATGACCAGGCCGATGATAAAGCCGCCCACCATGATACCGCCATAATAGCTCGCGATACCGACGATCGGGTAAACCCAGGCATTTTTGCGCTCGTGTTTCGTGGCCAGCACGTAGAAAGAGCGCCCTATAAAAATGAGGATTAAAATTCCAATAATCATTGTTCCCGGAGAAAATTAAAGTTTATCATCCAATACTTTGCTGCCTCCCAGCTTACTTAATTCTTCTTTCTTTTTAAAGTTCTTCCGCAGCAGGAAATAAAAAATACTGCAGCAAGTTCCACCAATCACATAGCCCAATACAGACAGGATCAATACGTCCATGATTTTGCCGTTCATGGCACACACGAGCGCAATCAGAAAAGCGCTCAAGTAAATCCCGCCGAATAAGGTCAGAGCCCCGTAAACGGAATAAAGCCAGGGATACTGTTTTTCATAATCAAATGCCAGCCTGTAAAAAGCTCCGACAACCGATACCAAAAGAATAATTTCAATGATCATAGTGCTTAAATTTCAACAAACTTAACCTTTTTTTTCAACCCTGGAAGCGGCCTTATAAAAATTCTTTCTAAAGTTTCGGCGCTAATCCTTGCTTCGCATATAATCCCAAAAACCCCTGTAACGGTCGCGGCGGATATGTCCGCATTTGGAACATTGGTGCACGTAGGTTTTATCGTAATGCAAATCCCGCCCAAGAACAGAAGTGGAATAATCTTTCAGATTATCGTGTTCTACCGCCGTCATTTTCATGCTGAAGCTTTTGCAACGCTTGCAATAATCCGTAATGAGCCAGGCAAAAAGCCAGTTCAGCACAAACAAGCCCACAATGCTTAGGATGATGTACAGTAAAACCCCGTGAAACAAATCCCCGAAATGGAACTCTTTCTGGCTTTCATCCGAAAAACCGAGCACAATCCGGTCCAGGGAAACATACATGCTGACCGTTTCTTTGTCTTTCATCCAGATTCCCATTTTCGAAACGGTATCCATCGATGAAGGCGCCCCGTAACGGGCATTCAGCGCTTGCTCGAGCTTCCCCCAATCCTCCGGCGGCAGGCTCAGGTTGACGGTATACAGGCGCTCATTCCAGAAAACAAGCTCGGTACGGGAAGACAGGCTCCCCAGCACAGAACGCTTTTCCAGCAGCTCAAACTTGGTTTCCTCCCAGCTTTCCGGGTTGGAAATATCTTTCATCGCCTGCTTGAAATCCTGGCGTTTGGCTCCATAGCGGTAGCCATCCAGCGGCAAGTCCGCAGCGTAAATAAAGCTGATGAAGCAGAGGAAAATAAAAGCACATGCCTGTTTTTTGCCCATGGGAGATTGTTTTCCCAAACTTACAAAAAAAATTTACATCGGGTTTACTTATCCCAGGAGTCGGAAATGAAGGGTGCCGCCAGTTTTTTCGGGGCCACTTCGCAAAAAGCCGTGCGCAGCGCTTCGCGAAACAAGTCGGGCTGCACTTTGGCAAGATTGATTAGCGTCCAGCCCTGTTTACCCCATTTATTCGGCACCGGGAAAATTGCTTCGCGGTCGATGGACACGAAAACGCTCTGGTCAATTTCCGAAAAGCGGAGGCAAGCCTGGTTCTTGGCCGCATCATACGTTGCGAAGATTTTTTTTCCCACGCGGAAAGAAGTTTTTTCAAAATGCGGCAATTCGGCCGTTTCCGGGAACAACAGCGCCCATTCCCTGAATGTTTCAGCAGTGACCATACGTTTCCTCGTTTACAAAGGTGGATAACCATGCAAAGGCTTCATCTTTAGTCGGGAAGGTTTTGGTCAGGGCAAGGGGTTTATTGACACGAAGGTAAAAGTTGAACACGAGCTTTTTTGCCAGGTTGTCAACCAAAAAAGCATTGGCTTTAGTAAATGCCGCACATTCGGTGCCGGCTGCGTAACTGAGGGCCTCCAGGCTGATCGTTACGAATTCATTGACCGACATATAGATACACATCTTTTTGCCGCCCCCAACCTGGCCGATGCGCTCAGATAAAAGTTTCATGTGATTTAAGCCGATTTCTTCCAGGCCGTCATCCCATTTGATTTCAAGTATGCCGTTTTTGTAAATGAAGAGCGTAAAAATACCATATTCTTCTTCTGTTCGGATAACGTTAAATTTCTCCGGCGTAGATACCATAGGTGCTGATGTTTGTCCAAAAATAGAAATTCCCGAGGAAAGAATTGTTAAATTTTTAATGGAATGTGAAAAATAATTTTTAACCCCTTATTTTTAAAGGCATTAAGGTTAAAAAATTATTCAACCCAACAGCTAAATGGTGATTTTATTGAAGTTTGAGTTTACAATGTCCGCAGCGTAATAAAAACAGCACACACAGTCAGCACAGGATATCGGGTAATTTTCCGGAAGGAATGTTGTTTGGTTTCCCTGTGCAAACCGGGTGTGCTGTATACTGCTCTTTTATGTCTTATCCAAAAATCTCTTCTTCCTTGCTTACAGGCTTCCGGAAAACAATTTTGCCATCAAAAACGTCCATCACCACTGCTTGCGCAGTATCAATCGTGTCTGAAAGCAAAGCTTTGGAAAGCTCGTTCAGCACCTGTTTCTGGATCACGCGTTTTACCGGGCGGGCACCAAAGTGCGGATCGTAGCCTGTTTTGCAAATCCATTCGAAGGCATCATCGGTCACATGCAGGCGGATGTCCTTGCTTTCGAGCAGCTCGCGCAGCTTATTGAGCTGGATCCGAACGATGTCTTTGAGGTGATTTTTCGACAGGGGCGTAAAAAGGATCGTTTCATCAATCCGGTTGAGGAATTCCGGGCGGATCACCTGGCGCAGCAACTCCATCACTTTGAATTTGGCCTTTTCAGCTGCTGCATCGTATTCGCTTTCCTTCACATTTTCAAAGCTTTCCTGGATGAGCGCCGAACCGAGGTTCGAAGTCATGATGATAATCGTGTTCTTGAAATTCACCACGCGCCCTTTGTTATCCGTCAGGCGGCCGTCGTCGAGCACCTGCAGCAGGATGTTGAAGGTATCCGGGTGGGCTTTTTCGATCTCGTCGAGCAAAATGATCGAATAGGGTTTGCGGCGCACGGCTTCGGTCAGCTGCCCGCCTTCATCGTAGCCCACATATCCCGGAGGCGCACCAACCAGGCGGCTTACGGCGTGTTTCTCCGAATATTCACTCATATCGATACGCGTCATCGCGTTTTCATCGTTAAAGAGGTATTCCGCCAGGGCTTTCGCCAGCTCGGTTTTCCCGACGCCGGTCGTTCCCAGGAATATGAAGGAACCGATCGGTCGTTTGGCATCCTGCAGGCCGGCACGGCTGCGGCGCACGGCATCCGAAAGGGCGGCAATTGCTTCTTCCTGGCCAACAACCCGTTTCCCGAGCTCTTCCTCGAGGCGCAGCAATTTGGATTTTTCCGATTCGACCATTTTGGAAACCGGGATGCCCGTCCATTTGGAAACTACTTCGGCGATTTCTTCCACGGTGACTTCTTCCTTGATCATTTTGGACTTGGCCTGCATTTCCGTCAGCCGGGCCTTAGCCGCTTCGAGACCGTTTTCCGTTTCCTTGATCTTGCCATAGCGGATTTCGGCTACTTTCCCGTAATCGCCCTGGCGTTCGGCGTTATCCGCTTCCAGCTTCAGCCTTTCAATTTCTTCTTTGGCTTTCTGGATGCTGTCGACCACATCACGCTCGGCCTGCCATTTGGCGGTAAAGGCATCCCGCTGTTGGGTGAGATTAGCCAGCTCGCGGCCGATCAGTTCCAGTTTTTTATCGTCTTTCTCACGGGAAATAGCTGCTTTTTCAATCTCAAGCTGCATAATCTTGCGCTCCAGCTCATCCAATTCTTCAGGCTTGGAGTTGATTTCCATGCGCAGTTTGGAAGCCGCTTCGTCAATGAGGTCAATCGCCTTGTCCGGCAGGTGGCGCTCCGTGATGTAACGCTGCGACAGTTCAACCGCAGCAATAATCGCCGCATCCTTGATGATCACTTTATGGTGATTTTCGTACTTGTCTTTGATCCCGCGCAGGATGGAAATCGCATCTTCACTGGAGGGCTCATCCACAAGTACCGTCTGGAAACGACGCACCAGCGCTTTGTCTTTTTCAAAGTATTTCTGGTATTCGTTGAGGGTAGTAGCCCCCACAGCGCGCAACTCCCCACGGGCCAGGGCCGGTTTGAGAATGTTTGCCGCATCCATCGCCCCTTCTCCCCCGCCGGCGCCAATCAGCGTGTGGATCGCGTCAATGAACAGAATAATTTCCCCGTCGGCTTCGATCACTTCTTTTACCACCGATTTGAGGCGCTCTTCGAATTCACCTTTTTATTTCTCACCGGCAACCAGCGCTCCCATATCAAGGGAATACACGAGCTTGCTTTTCAGGTTTTCGGGCACGTCACCATTGATGATCCGGTGGGCCAAGCCTTCGGCAATGGCGGTTTTACCCACACCCGGCTCCCCGATCAGGATCGGGTTGTTTTTGGTACGGCGCGTGAGGATTTGCAACACCCGGCGGATTTCGTCGTCGCGGCCGATCACCGGGTCGAGCTTTCCCTGCGAGGCCAGCTCATTGAGGTTTTTTGCATATTTTCCCAGGGAATTGTACGTTCCTTCCTGGCTGTTGGATGTTACGTTTTGTCCGTTTCGTAAACTCATAATTGCTTCTTTTAAATTCTTGGGGTTAAGCTGCATGTCTTTCAGCAATTGCCCTACCGCATCATTTGCCTGCAACAAAGCATAAAGCAGTACCTCGATGGAAACGAATTCGTCTTTGAATTCACGCATCACGTCCAGGGCGGTATTCAGCGTTTTGTTTGCGTGCTGCGAAAGGTAAAGCTGTCCGCCGGAAACTTTCGGATAACTCTCCATTACGCGGTCAAGTACCTGCTCCAGGTTTTTGCTGTTAAGCTGCAGCTTGTTCAATAAGTAAGGCGTCACGTCCTGGTCGAC
>CBINGV010000230.1:0-5969 GCA_966250255.1 uncultured Flavobacteriales bacterium
TGCAGGACAAGTTCAAGGATACTGTGCTGAATTTCAGCGGGCATCAAGTCCATTTGCAGAACCCGGGCGTGCATGCCGAGTCTTTCGTCAGCCTGAATGGGCGCCCCAGTCGAAAATTCCTGGACAAAAAACACGATTTAACACAAATACACTATAATTTTGCAGCGCGTATATGGTTAGAGCCTTATCAATAATATTCGTTTGCTTGCTTTCAGTTGTTTCCTTTTCCCAGGTAATCCGGGGCAAAGTGACGGATGAAAACAAGGCGCCCGTATATGGCGTTAAAGTCAGCTGCAGGCACCACAACGCCTTTACGGATTTTGACGGCAGGTTCCAGCTGAAGCGCTGTGATGAAGACTCCCTTGTTTTTACACACATAGAGTTCGAGCGGCAGGCGATCAAGTTCGATGATCCTTCCAAAGAGCTGAACATCCGTCTTAAAGCCAAAGTCGTGGAGCTGGATGAGGCTAAGATTATCCAGAAACGGCTCAATAATTTCGAAATCGGTTATTTGCCGCCGGTAAAAGGCGTACAGATTGCTACCGGTACCAACGCCATTATCCAAACTGAAAGCCAGCAAGGGGCCAAATCAACCGGGAACCCGCGCGAGCTTTTTGCCAAAATACCGGGGCTGAACATCTGGGAAAGCGATGGCGCCGGTATCCAGATGGGGGTAGGGGGAAGAGGCTTGTCACCGAACCGGGCGGCGAATTTCAACATGCGCCAGAATGGTTACGATATCAGCGCGGATGCCCTGGGTTACCCCGAAAGCTATTACACACCCCCTTTGGAAGCCCTGAGCGCTATCGAAATCATCCGCGGATCGGCCTCCCTGCAATACGGGACGCAGTTCGGCGGCCTGATGAATTTTGTGATCAAAGACCCTGTAAAAGATTCGCCTTTTGAGTTCACTACGCGCAATACATTGGGGAGTTTTGGCTATTGGGGCACTTTTAACCGCATTAGCGGCAGCTCCAGACGCTTGGAATACCAGGTGTATCACCAGCTCAAAAAAGGCGATGGTTACCGGTCAAACAGCGCCTTTACGCAGCACCAGTTTTTTGCCCAGGCGGGTTTCTACCTCAATGAAAAGAATCTCGTACGCCTGGAATATACGGGGATGCATTACGATGCGCGCCAGGCGGGCGGGCTGACGGATGTGATGTTTGAGCAGGACCCGCGCCAGAGTGTGCGCAGCCGCAACTGGTTCCGGGTGAACTGGAATATTCTCGCCCTGCATTACAACCACGATATTTCTCCCCGAACGACGATTAACGTGCGGGCTTTTGCCATGAATTCAGCCCGTTATTCCCTGGGCTTTCTTGGGAAAATCAACCAGGCCGACCTCGGAATGAACCGGGAGTTGATTGCCGGGGATTTTCGCAATACCGGGGCTGAAGCCCGTTTCCTGACGCGTTACAGCGTAAAATCCCGCAAAAAGAAAGAGGCCGTTTTGCGCGGCGCTTTCCTGACCGGGATCCGTTTTTACCAGGGAAATACACGCTCCGAGCAAGGCCTGGCTTCGAATGATTCGCTGGCGGATTATACTTTTTTGAACCCGCGCGACCTTGAATATTCGGCCTACGATTTTCCTTCACGCAACCTGAGCTATTTCATGGATAATATCTGGTTCAGGGGCGAAAAATGGACCTTCAATGCCGGCCTGCGCATCGAATATATCCAGAGTGCTTCGCAGGGGTTTTACAAGCGTTATGCAATCCATCCCCTGAGTGGCGACACACTGGGGGTTTACCAGCTGACGGATACCACGGGACTGAAGCGCGTTGTGCCGCTTTTCGGCGCCGGACTTTCGTATAAAACCAGCCGTTTTACGCAGCTTTACGGGAATTTCTGCCTCAATTACCGGGCGGTGAATTTCAACGATATCCGCGTGAGTAACCCGAACATCATTGTCGATACGCTGATGCGGGACGAATATGGCTCAACGACCGAAATCGGTTACCGCGGCCTGGTGAAGCCTTATTTTTATGTTGACCTGGCTGTGTTTCACCTGTTTTATGGCGATAAAATCGGCCTGGCGCCGGAACCGAACGGCACCAATAAAATCCGGACAAACATTGGTGATGCCCGCAATATGGGGGTGGAAGTCTTTGCTGAAATGGATTTCCTGAAGGCCTTTAACGATTCGGCGCGTTGTTCGCTTTCGGCCTTTGTGAACTTTTCGTATATCCATGCGCGTTACATCCGCTCCAAAGAAGCCAATTTCATTGGAAACGAGGTGGAATACGTGAGCCCGCTCATGCTGCGCACCGGTGTAAAACTAAAAGTAAAGCGCTTTTCCGCCCAGCTGCAATTTTCCTACAACGACGGCCAGTTCAGCGATGCCTCGAATGCCGTTGAAGCAAGCGGAGATGCGGTAATCGGCTACATCCCGGCCTATTCGGTGATGGATCTGTCGCTCCGCTACGAATTTAAAAAATGGTTCCAGGCCGAAGCCGGGATCAATAACCTCCTGGACGCGAACTATTACACCCGCCGCGCCACCGCATATCCCGGACCGGGAATCCTGCCTTCCGATGGCCGCAGTTTTTACCTGACACTACAATATAAATTCAAAAGATGAGTTTTATAACAGGCGTCGACCGTTTATGTATTTCGGCCCGTCGTTTTTGAGATTATTGAAAAATAGTGTAATTTTGCAGTATGTCTAAGAAAGAAACGTCCTGCTCTTTTTGCGGGAGAACAAAAAACCAGGTAGGAATCCTCATCGCCGGGCTTTCCGGCCACATTTGCGAAAGTTGCATCACGCAAGGCTATTCCATCATCCAGGAGGAGTTCAACACAGGTAAAAAAACGGGTTCCAAGCCGGAACAGCCGTACAAGATATTTAAGCCACAGGAAATCAAAACCAAGCTCGATGAATACGTGATCGGGCAGGAAGACGCCAAAAAAGTGCTTTCCGTTGCGGTTTACAACCATTACAAGCGCCTGAACCAACAGGTAGGCGACGATGACGTGGAAATTGAAAAATCCAACGTAATCCTCGTGGGCCGTACCGGTACCGGGAAAACCCTGCTGGCGAAAACCATTGCCAAAATGCTCAACGTGCCCTTCTGTATTGCCGACGCCACCGTATTGACGGAAGCCGGCTACGTGGGGGAAGATGTGGAAAGCATCCTTTCGCGCCTGCTCCAGGCTTCGGATTACAACGTGGAAGCGGCCCAGCGCGGGATTGTATTTATTGACGAAATTGATAAAATCGCCCGCAAAAGCGATAACCCGTCCATTACCCGTGACGTTTCCGGGGAGGGCGTTCAGCAGGCTTTGCTGAAATTGCTCGAAGGAACGGTGGTGAGCGTACCGCCGCAGGGTGGGCGTAAGCACCCGGAGCAGAAACTGATCCAGATCGAAACCAAAAATATCCTGTTCATCTGCGGCGGGGCTTTTGACGGCATTGAAAAAATCATCGCACGCCGTGTGAATACCCAAACCATCGGTTTTACGACCGGTGAAAGTGTAAAGATCGACGGCGACAATTTTTTGAAATACATCAACCCGACGGACATCAAATCCTATGGACTGATCCCCGAGCTGATCGGGCGTTTCCCGTCCCTGACTTACCTCGAGCCGCTCAATGCGAAAAGCCTCAAGCGTATTCTTTCCGAGCCGAAAAACGCCTTGGTGAAACAATACATCAAGCTCTTCGAAATTGACGGAATCAAGCTGAGCTTTGAGGGCGAAGTGCTGGATTTTATCGTAGAAAAAGCCATCGAATTTAAGCTCGGTGCCCGCGGTTTGCGCTCCATTTGCGAAGCGATCCTCACGGAAGCCATGTTTGAATTGCCTTCGAATAGCGAAAAGGAATTCAAGCTGACACTTGATTATGCCCGCGAGCAGTTTTCCAAATCGAAAGTTGCCCGCCTGAAAGTAGCTTAATAAGTTAGTAGTTTCGGAGTTAGTAGTGAACATTAAACTACTAACTCCGAAACTACTAACTCAAAACTCCCCAACTCCTAACTTAGTCACTCAAAAAAACCGCCTATGAGTGCAACGGACCTCCTCTTAGAGGAAACGGGGCTGATTTACCTGCCTGACAACGAACCGGGAATCAGCCGCCGCATCAAACGGAATACCTTCATTTTCCTGGACGCCCAAGGGCGCACCATCCGGGACGAAAAAACCCTTGCCCGGATTAAAAAACTCGCCATCCCGCCGGCCTGGACAGCTGTTTGGATCGCGCCCCGGAAAAATGCCCACCTGCAGGCCACGGGTATCGATGCTGCCGGAAGAAAGCAGTACCGCTACCACGAAGACTGGTGCAAATCCCGCAACGAAACGAAATATTTCCGCCTGCTCGAATTTGGGAGCAAGCTGCCTGAGTTTCGCCGCAATATGGCCAAAGACCTGCGCCGCAAGGTCTTGGACGAACGCAAGGTCTTGGCGATATCCGTCAGCCTGATGCAAAAAACGCTGATCCGCGTGGGAAATGAAGCCTATCGCCAGCTTTATGGTTCCTATGGACTGACAACGCTCAAGGACAAGCATGTCCACATTGAGGGCAGCCGGATGAAACTTTGTTTCCGGGGCAAAAAAGGAATTTTGCATGAAATCGCGCTGAATGACCGCAACCTGGCCCGATTGGTCAAAAAATGCCGCGAGATCCCCGGCCAGGAATTGTTCCAGTTTTACCTCCCGACCGGCGAGCGCAAAGCCATTGATTCGGGAATGATCAACCGGTATATACGCGAAATCAGCTGTTGTGATTTCACAGCCAAGGATTTCCGGACCTGGTCGGGCACCCTGGAAATGCTGCGTGAGCTGGCCTCACATGACCCCCCGGAAACGGAGGCCGGGAAAAAACGGATCATCAACGAAGCTTTGGACATCGTTGCCCGGAAACTGGGGAATACCCGTGCGGTATGTAAAAAGTCCTATGTTTTTCCGGCACTGCTGGAGGCGTATGAAAACGGCGAGCTGACACCCTGGTTGAAAAAGATCGCCCAGAGCAGCGGACAGGCAAAAGAAAAGGGGCTCAGTGCCGATGAAAAGGTTTTGCTGGCTTTTTTGAAGCGGGAACGCAAACGCCGGCAGGCCTAATCTTCTTCTTCCGCGTCAAAGAAACCGGCTTCCGGGTTGTGCTGCTGCTTGCGGTACATGACCAGGAAAAATACGGAATTGATCGCGAAAAGGAAAAAAATGAGCTTGTCAAAAAAAGTCGTGTCCTGCAGGTAGTATTCCGTTCCCATGTAAGTTAAGAGCGTTCCGAGGTAGATCACCAGCGGGATAAACAGGAAATAAACAAAGCTTTTGTGCTTGCGCCACATCAGGACAATCCCGATAAATACACAAAACCAGCAGAGGATGGCTATCGCATGGTAACGGAAGAGGTGCTGCAGGAAAACGCTCGGGTCGAAGCCCAGTTCCGTACCGCGGTTGAGGATCAGGATTTCAACGTTGATTTTTTTCTCTTCCAGGATCACATCGCGGTAAGAAATCGCGTAATAACTCAGGATGTGCCACACAAAAAAGATGCCCCAGATGATGAGGTTCAGGAAAACCGGGATGCGCAGGATCATTTCCGGCTTTTCACTGCCAAAGATAAAATCCCGGGTTTTTGCCAGTAGGGGAATGGGGCTGCTGAATGCCGTTTCCTCTTGCTCTTCTTGCATGGAACAAAAATAGGAAATTTGCATGAATATTTGCTATCAAGTTCCGGGAGACATAAACATATAGGCACATCGTTTCCTGGAACGCAAAGTACGCAAAGTTTGCGCGAAGTGACGCAAAGTTAAGAAGGCAAAGGACGCAGTTTCTTTTGAAGTAGACAGGAAAGGGACTCCCGCGGATCACGCAGATGACACGGATGTGTTACCGAAAAAACGCCAAGACGTCTCCCCAAAAAAACGTATATGCCTTTCAAATCCGTTTAATCCGGGTCATCCGCGGGAAAATTATTCCATCATTCTTCGCGCCCTTTATGCTTGCGCTGAAGCTTCAGCATAGGCGCA
>CBINGV010000231.1:0-5964 GCA_966250255.1 uncultured Flavobacteriales bacterium
TGATGCGCTGAACATGAAAGCCGTAGCCGACCGCTATGGAAAAGTCGATGTGGTGGTGAAAGCCTTCCAGGCCGGGAACGATATTTTACTTTTCCCGGAAAATGTACACGAAGCCGTTGAGGCGATTGCTGCGAAGGTTAAGGCGGGAGAAATCAGCGAAAATGAAATCAATGAGCGCTGCCTGAAAGTACTGAAAGCCAAAGTGCATGCCCAGCATTTCAGGGGCGGAAAAACCTTTACGGCCGGGGAGCAGGAATGGGCGAGGAGAGAGGCTTACGAAAAATCGCTTACAGTTGTAGAGAACAAAAACATCCTGCCCTTGGTCAAGGCTTCATCCCGTATTGCGGTGGTGAGCATTGGCGTAAACGCCGGGCATTTCAATGCGATGGCCGACCGTTTCCACCCGGTGGACTATTTCCATTTTTATTCCTTTGAAGAAGCGGCCGAACGCATGAAAAACAAATTGGCAGGCTACGAAACGGTGATCACGACCATCCATCCGAAATCCGTGCTGGCGGCTTCCAATTTCTCGTCACCGGGCAAGCTCGAAAACTGGATTGCTGCCGTTCCGGAGGAAATCTCCCATGTTGGTGTGCTCTTCGGTAACCCGATGCTCCTCAAAAATACCGATGTAAGCACTGCTTTTGATGCCTGTATACTGGCTTACGAAAATCAGCGCTTTGCCCAGGAAGAGGCAGCGCAACTGGTTTTCGGTGCGATCGGAAGCCGCGCGAAATTGCCGTTCACCGTTTCCGAAATGCTCAAATCCGGTAGCGGGATCCTGCTCGAAGATGCCAAACGCCTCAAATTTTCACAACCCGAGGAGTTGGGGATTTTACCGGCCGACCTGGATAAAATCGATGCCCTTGTCAAAAAAGGACTGGACGCCGGGGCATACCCGGGCTGCCAGGTGCTCGTAGCGGTTGAGGGAAAAATCATCTATAGCAAGAACTTCGGAACGGTAACATATGAAGACAGCACCCCGGTTAATAGCCAGCATGTGTACGACATTGCTTCCGTGAGTAAAATTGTGGGTTCGACAGCTGCCCTGATGCGCCTGCAAACCCAAAACAAATTCACGCTTGATCACTACCTGAAGGATTACATTCCGGAAATCGTGGGAAGCTCGCCCGTAGGCAATATTTACATCAAAAATATGATGGCCCACCAGGCCGGTTTCACCCCCTGGATCGCTTTTTACAAGGCTACCGTCAGCAAAGGTGTGCTCAATAAGTCCATCTATTCCGAAGAGCGGAAAGAAGGCTTTGATGTTCCCGTAGCAAGCAATCTCTGGATCCGTTCCGATTACGAAAAAACGATCTATAAAACCATTCTCAATACGCCTTTAAACCGCAATCCGAAATACGAATATTCCGACCTGGGCTATTATTTTGCGAAAAAAATCATCGAAAAAGAATCCGGCTTTGCGCTCGACCAGTTTATGTACCGCGAGTATTACGACCCGATGGGCCTGCGGAATATCCGCTACCTGCCTTTGCTGCATTTCCCGAAAGAGCGTATTGTGCCAACCGAGCTGGATACGGCTTTCCGCGGCAGGCTGATCCACGGCTTTGTGCACGATCCGGGTGCGGCGATGCTTGGCGGGGTAGGCGGGCATGCCGGGATTTTTTCCAATGCCACCGACCTGGCCGCCATGATGCAGCTCTTCCTCAACAAGGGCGTTTATGCCAACCAGCGCTACATTTCGGCGGATATCGTGAAGCTGTATACCTCCATGCAGTTTAAAGGAAATCGTCGTGGCGCCGGTTTCGACCGCCCGACCAATTCGCGCAAAGACGGGCCTACCTGCAGCCTGGTTTCCCTGGAAAGCTTCGGTCATTCGGGCTTCACCGGGACCTTTACCTGGGCCGATCCGGTATACGGGATCAACTATGTTTTCCTGTCTAACCGCGTTTACCCGGATGCTTCCAACAAAAAGATCCAGGAAATGCATACCCGCACCGACATCCAGAAAGCGATTTACGAAGCGGTGATCAAAGCCCGGAAGAACAAGTAAACCCCCGGGACAAATATCAACTGGAAGCAGCCGGATATAAATCTGGATGGAAATGAGTTGTTTCATCTGCTTTTTTTGAGTATACTTGTTCAACAGAAAAATTGAATGAGATGACTGAAAATCAAAACTACGTATCGTATGACAGCGGGATACTGATGAGTTCCAAACAGCCGATGAAACAAGCCGATGTGGCGGTGGTAGGTACCAAAGATTACCTTTTCTTTGTTCCGAAGAAAACCGTCGGGATGTTCCTCGTGCTGAACACGATCAAAACGCACCAGTTTTTTGCTGGCGTTAGCGTGGAAGAAGGAGTGAAAAAGCTGATCGCCCAGGCTGCAGATACCGATGAACTGGAGAAATCCCTGGTTGCTTTGCTCGAAGACGATGAAAAATACGTACACCGCCTGGCGGACAAAAGCTCGTTCAAGTTCCGGGGTTTTTTGGGGAAACATACCCTCCGTATGAGCACAGGAGGAACAAACTGGACATCGATCATGGCGAACGGCAAAGGAAACAGCAAAGCCATGCGTATCTTTTACGGTCAGTAAATGTTTTTCATTAATTGGGCAACAAAGGCGGATTTTATCGGGGAACATGCCGACAGGGAATCCTCAGCCTGTAAAGTTTGTTCGGCGGAGCAGAAAGCGATTTACCAGGTGGAACAAAATTACTTTTTGTTGTATTGGCTTCCTTTGTTTCCAACAAAACGGGTCGTTTACCGCATCTGCTCCTCGTGCAGCTTTAAAAGTAAATTGCGGGCCGGAGGCTCTCGCTTGCTGGATGATCATTCCGCAGATAAACTTACGGAATTAAACAGCTATTTTCCCAAAAAGTACAAGTTCAAATACTTCTGGGGAATCCTGGTTTTTGCCCTGATTGCGGCCTTGATTGCCTGGTTTGTGCTTAGTGTCCTGAAAAGTTAATGGAAACTCCCGAAAAATCAACTGCCCCTTCCCGTTTGCCGGTTATACTGGGGATCATAGGATGCCTTTGTTTTATCTGCACTCCCGTTTTTGTAACCTCGCACCTGGGCTTTGTAGATGCACACATCGGTCATTCCCCCATGAGCCAGTTCCTGACAAGAACAGAGCTTTGGTGCATCAATGGAGCTTTGGGAATCCTGGGAGGCGTGCTCCTGAATTACAAAAGGCCTTTCATTTCAGGCATGTCCGGCCTGATCGGGACCTTAAGTGTAACCGGTTTTACCCTGTTGTATGTTTCCTGGCGCAGTACGATCTGGACGGCCGAATATTTCCTGCTGCTCTTGCTGGGCTTACTTCCCGGGATCCTCTTTTACTATTTTATCCGTGAAAAATTCCCTAAAATAAAATGACCTTAGGGCGATTGGATCCTAGGCCGAAAACTCTTTAAGCAGGCATCCCGAAACCACTTTTTGCTCTTTCGTCAGGGAAATAATCTTTTCATAGTCTGCATTAACGTTGCAAACGATGCAGCCCTCAGACCAAAGACCGATTCTTTTGACAACGGTTTTGGAGCCTCTCCGGTAAGTCGAGCCGTGAAACTGTGTTTGAATGTTGCCGGTATAGATGGAGCCGCTTTCATCCGTTTTTCCATCCGCATTTCTATCCCGGTAAAATTCAAAATTCTTGTTTTGCCTCAGGCAAGGCATAGTGTCCCGGTGCATCCCATATACAAAACCTTCATAGAGCCATTGATCGGCGCGGATCACGGCTGTTCCCTTCGCTCCTTTGTTGGTCGTGCAGGAAGTAACCATAACGAAAGCTTCCCCTTTAAAGAGATAGGTTTTGTCATCGAAGAGGTCGAAAGCATCTTCGGTCGAACGGACAAAAATCAGCCAAAAGCCTGTTGGTATTGAGGTGAAACCCGGAATGGCCTTGACCCGGTCCAGTAATTGTTTATCCGTGTAACTGCGAACATTTGTCATGTGAATTTGATTAAATGGGTTTAAGGCCCAAAAATAAACCGGGATTTATTAAAAAACAATCCTCAAAAACAAGGGGATTTATCCTGTGGTTTTCTGTAGGTTTATTTCTTCCGGATGTAAATGTGCTTGGAATTTTTGCGTCCGCCTTCACGCTCGTCAATGTCAAACAGGTTGAGCGCCTTGATCAGCGGCAGCATTTTGGTAAAACCATAGTTGCGCGGGTCAAAATCCGGTTTTTTCTTCAGCATCAGGTTGCCCAGTTCACCCAGGAAAGTCCAGCCTTCTTCATCAGCGAGATCATCCACACTGTCTGAAAGCAGGCGCCAGGTCTTCGGATCGAGTTTAAAGCTTTTATCTTCCGTACTTTTTTTCGGGCTTTTGGAGCTTTTTTTCTTTTCGTCACCTTCAACTGCTTTATTTTCCTTGGCGGCCAGGATATCGAGATAAATGTATTTGTCACAAGCCGTAATAAAAGCCTGCACCGCTTTCCGTTGCCCGATACCGATCACACGCATGCCTGCTTCACGCAAACGGGTCGCAAGGCGGGTGAAATCACTATCGCTTGAAACGATGCAAAAACCGTCTACTTTCCCGGTGTATAAAATATCCATGGCATCGATGATCAATGCGCTGTCACTGGAATTTTTGCCGCTCGAATAGCTGTATTGCTGAATGGGCGTGATCGCGTTTTCAAGCAGTACATTTTTCCATCCGGCCACATGGGGATTGGTCCAGTCGGCATAAATGCGTTTAAAAGTAGGTGTGCCGTATTTGGCGATCTCCTCGAACATTTCCTTTACGTGTTTAAAGGAGACATTATCCGCGTCAATCAATACGGCAAGTTTCAGGTCGTTTCCGAGTTCCATATCGTAGTTTTAGGTGATTAATTTTCTTCAAATAAGTCGAGCTGCGGTGCTTCATCGTCATCGTCGTCGCCTTTTGACGGGATGTCCCATTCGAAGCTTGTCGCAGAATCCTCGCCCTCATGTGCCGGGGCATTCCCGCTTTCAGACTCGCCTTCAGCGCCTTCGATTTCGAAGGGGACTTCCGGTTTTTCCGGTTCCGGCCAGGGTTCGCCGCCATCAATTTCGTGGTTGAGTACAATTTCTTTTACCTTGAGCTTGGTCATCTGGTTGCCCTGGGCTTTCATGCCCTTCACATCGATCAGGTCGGCCAGGTTCACAATATTGTCCGGCAGGTTTTTCGTTTCTTTGAACAACTTGTTGTATACAATCCGGACCTCCGGGCGGTAAGAAGTCGATACCAGGTCCATGTAGGAGCCTTCCCCTTCGGAAATGAAGGAAACACGCTTGTCGGTCGTAATTTCACAGAGGAAACGCTTCACGAAGTGCAAATCCTTCTCCGGGTCAAAGTAAACCGTTGAAATAGGTCGGTCCGGCACCCATTTTTCGATATGGATCATGTCTTCATCGTAATGCGTCGCCAGGTCGAAATGGGAAAGGCGGTATTCGCCATTTTTGTACAAGGTGAGGATTTTATCCGTTCCCTTGAACGAGCCCAGGTATTTGCCGCGTCCTTCGTCATTGAGACGGCCAACCACGGTATCAAACCAGATTTTACGTGCTGCAAGCGTAGATCCGCCGACTTCTTTCTGAACGATTTTCTGTACAATTTCTTTGGTAACGCGGTTCCCGGCCGAGCCCCGGCTCTTGATCAGCATTTCGCCGAAATCAATATCGAAGCGCAGGCGTTTCAGGTGTGGTCGCGGACGTAATAAAACCGTTACAATTTCTTTTTCCCCGTTCGGGTGCACCGAGAAATAAAGCAGCTTCGAACCTTTGGTGCCGCGGGTCAGGTCGTATTCCGTATCGCGGGTAATACTGTTCACGAAGAAACGCTTCATCATCGTCGGGCCGCCGATACCATCCTGGTACATCACGTGGTAAATTGTGCGGGTGTCGCCTTTTTTCCACACATCGGCATGGATGATGCCCTTGCCTACGAATTTTTTGTCGGCCACCTTGGTAATCATCATTTTGCCCGTAGCGAAGAAAATAATGATGTCGTCGATTTCGGAACA
>CBINGV010000232.1:0-5955 GCA_966250255.1 uncultured Flavobacteriales bacterium
ACCCTGACTCTTGTCGTATGTTTAAGATGTAAATTCCCTTTTCCAATGAACTCAAGTCTATTGAATTATTTTGTTGAGTAGTTTCTTCAAAATAAACAATTTTACCAGTAAGACTTAGAATTTCTATTGTAATGATTGAATTATTTTGAATAGAAATATTTATAATATCTGTTGCTGGTATAGGGTAAACCTGGACTTTTGGTTGATCATCAATCATGCTATTTCCTAATTGCCCATGACATAAATTGGAATCTAAGCTGACACAAACATCATCTATATAGTAATAAGACCCAAATAGATTTTCATCAAAAACAATCGAATCTATGGCATTATTTTGAAAAAAATTACCTACTGTGAGAAAATTATATGCACTATCAGCAATAAAACTTCCTTTTATTGATGTCCAGCCTAATGTATCTGAAATAATTTCATCGGAATAAATATGAGCAGAATTATTTATCGGAACATAATTTTGATTAACTGGATCGAATTCATTCATTGAAAATCGAACTCCAATTTTATTTGTAGCATACCCTGTTTCGAATTCGTTTAAAGTAAAGTTTGTCTTAAAAGACACGTAATATTTTTGATTAATTATTAACGGTGTAGTTAATTCGACCCCTATAAACTCTCTAATATCTTGGTATGTTTGAGGGCTGTCATCTTTAGCCCAAGTAACAATACCTGCATATGCGTTACCATTCGCTGCATTTTGATACCCATAAAAATTGAACGGAACGGACATATTTCCTGGATCAGAACATTCATTGTAGTAGTCAGGGCTTGCGCCAAAGTTTTTCCAATTTTCTGATCGATCAATTTGATTAAGACTATTAGGACAACTATTATACTCCTCAAAACCCGGGTTCGGCACCAAATTCTGCCCAAAATGGCTTGTTACAAATCCCAAACAAATAATCAATAAAACGGATAACTTTCTCATGCTGCAATGTTAACTGATTCAATGACACGAAACAAGCCCCATTTCCGGGGTATTTTTCACGTATGTGTAAAATGAAGTAAAAGTAGCTTCGCTTGGTTTTCAATAAGACCGGAAAAAGCAATTTAACCCCCAATAAACAGGGTCAGTTTAATTCTCTAGGGGTGGAATTCGTTGCGCTGTTTAATAGTGGCCACGAATTTCACAAATTACACTAATATTTATTCGTGTCAATTCGTGCCATTCGCGGCAAGATTCTTTTCTCTAAACTCAGGTAACAAGAACAAATCTACGAATTTGCGTCAGCACAACAAGTCTAGAATGCGCGTCAGCGCTACGAATCTACGAATGTTGCAAAGCGACAGAATCTACAAATAAAAAATCCCGGCTTGCGACCGGGATTTCTGTATGTTGTTTGAAATTACTTTCGGGTGTTTTTCGGAAGGTCCTTGAACTTGAAGTATTCTTCAGGAACTGCCGGGGCTGTTGCCGGGTCGAAGTTCATGTCGAGGATCCGTCCTTCCGTACGGCGGTTGAACTGGTGCAGCATTTCGAATTTCTTCTTGTCGGCTGCTTTGAAGCTGTTGATGTATTTTTCCGCCAGGACAATGGTTTGGTAACCTGCTGTGTCCGTTACTTCGGTGTAGTATACATTGTCTTTCAGGTAAACGGTTTTCGGAGTGGATTCTCCTTTACCAACCGGAACGAGGCGTTTCGGATCGATTCCTTTGTCTACGAGGTATTTGAATACCGCTTTGGCACGGTTTTCAGAAAGCACCTGGTTGTAGATCACGCCGGAACGGCTATCCGTATGGGAGCTGAGCTCCAGTTTCATGTTCGGGTATTTCACCAGGAGGTCGTATACGTAGTTCAGGGAGTCATGCGAGCTGATCGTTGAATCGTTTACGAATGTCCACTGGTTCAACGGGTAGCGTACTTCCGGCAGGCGGATCGGCTCTTCTTTGAACAAAGGCATATCTACTACGAAGTGCTGGTCGTAGTTTACGTTAACGGTTGTAAATACACCGTTTTTAACGCTCTGGTATTTTTCTTTGGCAACTGTAATGGTGTAGTTGTTGTTTTCGAGGATGTAACGATCACCGTTTGGTTTTTTATCCCAGAATACAGTTCCTTCTGCGTTGGTTGTTCCTTCCCAGGTTTCGCCGCTTTCCGCTTTCACGGTTACGGTTACTGCAGGAATACGCGTTGCAGGGTTCAGGGCTTCAACGGTGTTTACACGCAAGTCGAAGAGGTTTGGCGGCAATTCGTACATCCAGATGTCCGGCTTGTAGTTTTTACCTACACTACCCACACGCTCGGATGTAAAGTATCCTTTTTTGTCGGAAACTTCGATGATCGCATAGTCATTGGATACGGAGTTGAGCGGGAAGCCCAGGTTGCTTGGTTTTTCCCATTTCATTTTGTCCTTCACTTTTACGGCGCGGAACATGTCCAGACCACCCATTCCAGGAAGACCGTCAGTTGCATAGTACAGGTCGCCGTTTTTCGCGAAAGTCGGGAACAGCTCGTTTCCGGCAGTATTGATTTCAGGGCCCATGTTTACCGGGGTTTCCCAGGTGTCGGTTTTCTTGTTGTAAGTCGTGTAGTACAAATCTCTTCCACCGAAACCACCGTCGGCGTCAGAAGCAAAGATCAGGAATTTACCGTCTTCGGTAACGCAAGGGTGACCAACGGAGATGGAATCGTGTGCTTTCAAAGCCAGTTTTGTAGGCTCGCCCCACTCTTTTCCTTTCAGCTCGGAAACCCAGATGTCGCACCCGAGGTTCATTTTCTTTTCGTTCGGGCAACGGGTAAAGAACATGGTTTTGTTTCTTCCGTCGAAGCAAACCGTTCCTTCGTTGTCTTCCGTATTGATCAGCTCACCGGCAACCAGTTTAGGCTGGCCCCAGTTCCCTTTTTTGTCCATTTCGGAAACCCACAGGTCCATGTAGTTTTCACAGGAACGCGGGTCGATTGTGCCGTCAACGCCGCCTTCACGGGTAGAAGAGAAGTACAGCTGGGATTCTTTTTTGTCGCCGAACATCGGTGCCATTTCGAACACTTCCTTGTTGAGGGAAGCAACGTTGGTCACGACGTGGCGTGTTTTATTGATTTTAAAATCTTTGTGAATTTCGATCGAACGCAAACCGATATCTGCACGCTTGTCATCCGGTGCGAGGGCTTTGTATTTGGTGTAGTTGCCTTTGGCTTTCTCAAATTCCCCCATCTGGCGCTGCATTTCGCCCTGGTAGAAATAAATCTCCGGCTTTTCTTCGTAATATCTCAACTCGATCGCTCTGTCATACCACTCGGAAGCATCTTTGTAGTTTTCAGTCTGGCGGTAGGATTCGGCCACTTTCCAGGCCATGTTGCCTTTTTGTTTCAGTGCGCGGTTTCCTTTACGGGCGATTTTTTTGAATGCGTCTTCGGCAAGTTTAGCTCCCTCACAATAGTTTTCGTTTCTGAATTCTACGTTTGCTTTTTTTACTTGTTTGGGTACAAAAATCATTTGGGCAGTTGCAAGGTACGAAACCCCCACAAATACAAATGATAAGAGTGGTTTATAGTTCATAAATTTCATTTTAAGCGTCTAAAATCAACCCCGAATTAAGCTATAATTTCTCACTTAGCCAAAAAACTTGCGAAAAAAAATCAACGGCGTTGTGGTGATAAGTCAAGTAAATCTATTTATTTTATTGATAATCAGCAATTTAAAATCGGTTTAGTGTGAGAAAAAATATTCCTATATGCCTTAGTTGAAAAATCACTTTTTTTCAGCAGAAAAGCGTCTGTCAGAGGCAAATAACTTAGTCCTGGCTGCGGGTATACGAGCGCCATTTTTCCAGGATCATCCGGAAGCCTTCCGGCAACTCCGAGTCAAAGTCCATCCGCTCGCCGGTAACGGGGTGCGTCAGGCCTAAAGTTTTGGCGTGCAGCGCCTGTCCGGGGATGAGCGCAAAGCAGTTTTCAATAAAAGCCTTGTACTTTTGCGAAGGCGTTCCCTTCACCACCTGGTCGCCGCCGTATTCCAGGTCGTTGAACAGCGGGTGGCCGATGTGTTTCATGTGGGCCCGGATCTGGTGTGTGCGCCCCGTTTCCAGCTTACATTCAATGAGTGTCACGAGGCCGAAGCGCTCCAGCACCTTGTAATGTGTGACGGCATGTTTGCCATGCTCCCCGTTCGGGAAAACCGTCATCACTTTCCTGTTTTTCAGTGAGCGCCCGATGTGGCCGGTCACCGTTCCCTCATCTTCGGCCGGGTCGCCCCAAACCAGGGCGTGGTAACGGCGGTCGGTCGTACGGTCGTAAAACTGCTTCGCCAGGTTCGTAAGCGAAGATTCGGTTTTGGCGACTACCATGATGCCTGTCGTGTGCTTGTCGAGCCGGTGCACAAGCCCCGGGCGCCCGAAATAATCATGGATCTTGTGCGGTAAATGGTCGAAATGGAAAACAAGCGCGTTTACCAGCGTGCCGGTGTAGTTTCCGTAGCCGGGGTGTACCACCATGTTCGCTTCCTTGTTGACTAGGATCAACTCGTTGTCTTCGTAAATGATTTCAACCGGTATATCCTGCGGGATCAGCTCAATTTCGCGCACCGGGTAAGGGAGCACGATGGACACCTCGTCGCGGGGTTTGATTTTGTAATTTTGCTTAACAGCAGAACCGTTCACGAGGATGTTCCCGTTTTTGGCGGCATTCTGGATTTTGTTACGCGAGGTATTCGGCAGGCGGTCGAGCAGGAATTTATCTATGCGGAGCACTTCCTGTCCGGGATCGGCCTTAAAGCGGTAATGCTCGTATAATTCTTCGTCTTCGGATTCTTCCGGCTCTTCCTGTTCGTCGCGCATCAGTGTTTCACGATTTTAATCACGCTTCCGCTCTGGAGGTCGCGCACGAAATAAACGCCTTTCTCCAGCTGTCCGAGCTCGAATTCACGCTGCTTTCCTTCGGAATAAAGCACCGTTTTCCCGTTGAGGTCTGTGACCTGGATCCCCTTAAAATCCGGGCTGTTGCTTTCAATCACCAGGCGGGAAGAAAAAGGGTTCGGGTAAGCCCTGAAGCTCGTTTCTGTGAGCGGCTCTTTTTCGTTAACAGCGAGGTTGTGGTTCATCCCGGTTAAGAAAACCGGCCGCATCAGCAGCGAGCCGTCAAAGCTCGTATTGAGCCAGGTAACGCCATTATTTGTGCTGTAAAAAATCTTGTCCGACTGGTCCGTGTTGCGGTCAAAGCCCAGGTTCATGGACTGTTGCTCAAGCTGTCGCCAGCCCACGTAAAATGTCCCGGTAAGCGGCAGGCGGAGGAAATCCGTAAAATAGTAATTCGTGAAGCCGAGCGAATCGTCATAGCTGTACGATGGCTGGCGGGGATTGAGAAAATCGTCTTCGTAGATCACATCGCCCGGGTGGCCGTTTTCGTCGTTCCACACCGTGAGCAGGAACAAGTCGTTGCTGGCGTTGTAAACCGAAGGTACAAAACGCATCCGCACACCAACCAGCGTGTCATCTTCGTAAGCCGTGAATTTATAGGCCAGGCGCGCCTGTACGCCGGTTGGCCCGTAAGCCGCTTCCGCAGTGCCGTCGTCGTAGGCATAGCAGTCGTAAAAACGCTGCGTAAATGTCGTGGTATCGTTTTGGGCAAAATTCGAAAACTGCGCCGCAGCCGTAAAGGTAACCTGGAATTCCTGATGATCGCCCGTTAAAGCGCTGTTAAAATCGTAAGCAGCACTAATGTCGTGTTCCGAAGCGTATACGGTATTCGATTCGTAGTTGATGTCGCCGTTCGCCAGGTCTTGCCCGAGTAAGGTGATTGTTCCGTCCTGTACACCCTGGTTTTCGATGATGATCGTTCCGTTCAGGTAATTTTCGTCCACATTACTGCTGTTACGCAGCGTGATTTCCAGGTTTTTGTTGCCTTTCCCGATAGGGTTGTTTTTGAAATGGTCCCAGGGAACCTGCGTGTAATCGTCCAGCAGCGTGTTTAGTGGGTAAAGCACCGAAAAATCCTTGAAAAGCGTG
>CBINGV010000233.1:0-5940 GCA_966250255.1 uncultured Flavobacteriales bacterium
TCAGACTTGTTTTACTAAGTAATTCACATTTCGGTTTTCATAACCTTTTGCGGTATGGTTTTGGATGTTGACCGATTATTGATAACTTGTGAAATAAATTACCATTATGTCCAAACATCCTAAAGTCTACGTGTTAGACACTTCCGTACTGCTTCATGATCATCAGTCGCTGCTGACCTTCAAAAAAAACAATGTTGCTATCCCGATTACCGTATTAGAGGAACTGGATAAATTCAAAATAGGAAATGATACCAAAAACTTCTCCGCCCGCGAGGTTATTCGCTTTATCGACAAACTGGTGGGCAATGAAGACCTGAACGAATGGAAAAAACTGGGCCCGGACCTCGGGAAGTTCAAAATCGTGCTCGATCATTCCCCGGTGGAGCTCAATGCGGAATACATCTTTTCCGTGGGGAAAAATGACCATAAAATCATTAATGCCGGTCTGGCACTCAAGGAAAATGACCCGAAAACGGAAGTGATCCTCGTTACGAAAGACATCAACCTGCGGATTAAAGCAAAAGCTTTGGGCCTGAAATCCGAGGATTATGAAACCGGCAAGGTGGATACCGACCACATTGAAGACACGAGTTATTTCAGCATTGAAGGCCTCGAATCGGAAGTGATCCGCGATATTTTCACTAAAGAATCCATCGAGGAAAACGGGCTCCTGGGGAATAAGAAATTTGCCAATGGCTACTACATCCTGAAAAACGGGAAAGCTTCCACCCTGGCCTATTACAACCAGGATAAAAATACCATCGACCGGGTCGACAAAACGTTTGTATACGGGATTAAGGCTAAAAATGCGGAACAGGCATTTGCGACCCATGCCTTACTGAACCCCAATATTAAACTGGTGGCTTTACAGGGAGTTGCCGGTACCGGGAAAACACTGCTCGCCCTGGCCAGCGCCCTTGAACAGCACAACCATTACCAGCAGATCATCCTGGCACGCCCGATCGTTCCGCTTTCCAACAAGGAAATCGGCTTCCTGCCGGGTGACGCCAACGACAAAATCGGGCCTTACATGGAACCACTCTGGGACAACCTGAAATTCATCAAGTCACAGTTCGGTGAAAACGAGAAAAAACGCAAAGTGCTGGACGAGATGGAGCAAAACGGGAAGCTGATCATCACGCCGCTCGCCTTTATCCGCGGGCGCAGCTTGTCCAATATCCTGTTTATCGTAGATGAAGCCCAGAACCTCACGCCGCATGAAGTGAAAACCATCATTACCCGCGCCGGGGAGAATACGAAGATCATTTTTACCGGGGATGTGCGCCAGATTGATACGCCTTACCTCGACGAACACAGTTGCGGCTTGGCTTACCTGATCGACCGGCTGAAAAACCAGCCGCTGTTTGCGCAGGTGAAACTCGAAAAAGGTGAACGCTCCGAGCTGGCAAACCTGGCAAATGAATTATTATGATTCAAGGATTTGAAAATTCGTAGATTCGTAGATTGAAATTCTAATTTACGAATCCACGAATCTACAAATTATCCCTTACATCTGCTGATCATCGGCGCTTGGGCCATATACGCCCGGAATCGGTATATGCAACAAACGTAAGTATACCCCCAATTGTGCCCGGTGATGTGTCATCTGTGAATAGGCATGACGGATGGTTACAAGTTTACTGTGTTTGGCATAAATAACTTCACCGGAACGCAGTGTCCAGTCTTCCATCAGGATCTCTTCTTTTGCAGCTTCCAGGTCTTTTATCGCATCAGCCACATTAGCGTTGAAATAGTCAACCAATTCCTGTCCGTTGTTGCAGTCTTTCGGATTGTAGGGCGCTTTCTCAAAATCAAGCTCATCGGTTGTTAAGCCCATGGAAATCCACTGAGGGAGATCTGCAATATGGGTAGCGAGCGCTTTCATTTTCATGCTTTTTTCATGAGGAGCCCAATCCATTTTGTCGGCCGGGACCAAAGCCAGCATTTTGCGGGTTCCTACCGCTTCCATTTCCAGTTCGTTTTTAAATGCTTCTAAAAAGGTGATCATAATTTGTTTATTTAAAGTTTATGATGCAAAGTAAAAGCACGAAAGTGACAACAGTATGTCAGCAGGAAATACTAGTTGATGATTTTTATTATCTTAAGATTGTTGGATGATCAGATGTTTGGATCATTAGAAAATTCAATCTAACCATCTAATTATCTTCTTCATACCTCCACCCGCTTCCGGATTTCCTGCATGATTTCTTTAACCCGGGTTTTCAAGGCAGCAGGTTCCATGACTGTTACCCGATCCCCCAGCATCATATACCAGCGTGCAATACCTTCCAGGCCGGAAGTAAGAAAAACCATATCCGTTGTATGCTTATTGCGTTTTTCCGAAACATAGCCATTGTAATATTTCTGCTCCCCCATGTATTTAATGGCCGCGTTATCTACTCTCAAAACAACGGTATCGAGCTTTTCTTCCCGGGCTTTTTGTTTCAGAAAGTCTTTCAGCGAAGGGTGCTGTTTCTCGAATGTTTTGCCGGTCATCTGCAAATCCCTGATCCGGTCATTCCGGAAGGTACGGTAATCCCTGCGAAGGTGACACCAGGCCATCAGGTACCATCTCCCGGCCTGGTAATACACGCCAACAGGCTCTATTATCCTGCTGGAACTTTCCTGGCTGTGGTTGGCAAAATAGAACATGTTTATGGAACGCTTACCGGAAATCGCGGCAATTGTTGTTTGCAAAAAGCTATTTTCGTTCTTCTTGTCAGGCAAATAAGGGTTTTTAAGGACGACGATATTTTCTTCGATCGTTTCGAGGTAGGTTTTTTCCGCGTTACGCAGGGTTGCTTTTACCTTGTACATCGCCGACTTATAACTTTCATCCAGGCCGCTGTCCGTAAATTTTTCGATCATTTTTTCGGCCGTGATAAAAGCGGTAGCTTCTTCAATCGTGAACTGGACAGGCGGAAGTCGGTAACCTTCCATCAGGGAATAACCTACACCGGCTTCTCCCACAACAGGCACACCGGATGCTTCGAGTGAACGGATATCCCGGTAAACCGAGCGGATACTGATCCCAAAGCGGTCTGCGATTTCCTGCGCCTTAACAATTTTGCGCGATTGCAGTTGAATGAGGATCGCTGATATACGTTCAATGCGGTTCACCAGAGTTGTATTATCCCAAATCCTTCATCAGGATGCGGATCGTTTGACGTGTTTTTTGCTCTACGATAGCTTCCTTATTCTCCATGACGCGATCGATCGTTTCCTGGTTGTAATGACGGATCGTTACCAGCTCGAGCTTTTCGTTATAACGCACTTCGTACACGTCTTTGAATAGCTCGTAAATCTCCGCGATATCCGTTTTGGACTGATCGAGGGCAAAGGAAAAGCTCAGCGCTGAATTCTGCATCAGGGTAATTTTTGCCCCGGCACGTGACAGCTTTTCAAAAATATCACGCAGGTTTTCTTCTACGATGAACGAAAAATCTTTGGGGGTTATGGAAAACAGGACCTGGTCCATTTTAAAAATAAAAGACGGCACCAGGTGGTCGAATTCAGCCGATTCCTGGATGGTTGTCCCTTCGGCATGCGGATCGATGAAGGATTTGACGTAAAGCGGGATGTGCTTGTTTTGCAAAGGCTTGATCGTTTTCGGGTGGATCACCGTTGCGCCGTAATAAGCCAGCTCAATCGCTTCCTTGAACGAAATTTTGTCCAGCTTGATGGTGTTGTCAAACCATTTCGGATCGGCATTGAGCATGCCCGGCACATCCTTCCAGATCGTAACGCTGACAGCGCCGAGGCAGTAGGCAAAAATAGCGGCCGTGTAATCCGATCCCTCACGCCCCAGCGTTGTTGTAAAACCCTCGGGGGTGTGCCCGATGAAGCCCTGCGTGATGAAGGTATCCGAACCGGCGTATAAAGGTTCGATCGTTGCTTTGATAAGCTCTTCGGTTTTTTTCCAGTCGACATTGGCATCGCGGTAACTGTGATCGGTGCGGATGAGCTTGCGGGCATCCACCCAAAGGGATTTTTCGCCCAGCTCACGCAGGTAGGCCTCCACGATCAATGTGCTCAGTACTTCCCCCAGGGAAACGAGCTGATCGTATTCAAAATGGTAATTATCCGAGAAGAAGCCTTCTTTTTTTGCCCGGATCTTCTCAAAAACGGCATCCAGCTCCCGGTAAACGCGGTAATGTTTTTCGGTAAATAAATTATTCAGGATATCGAGGTGAAATGCATAACATTGGTCGACCAGCATTTCGAATTTCTGATCGTTTTTGTCTTTGAGGGCCTGCACAATTTCTTCGAGCAGGTTGGTTGTTTTTCCCATGGCGGAAACCACCACCAGTTTTTTCTCTGAAGCAAAGAGCGCCAGTATTTTAGCTACATTTTTTACTGCGGAAGCATCTTTTACGGAAGCACCGCCGAATTTGAACACCAACATTAAATTTCTTTTTGGCGCGAAATTACAAATCAATCAAAAATAAAGCTTCATTTTTAGCCTTCTTTTGTGTGATTTTTCACAATAAATTCAATAATCCCGCAATTTTTCCCGCTTTGAATAAATTTTATTATATTTGTTCGCACAATTAAGAAAACATCACCAATGTTCAATAAATTATTCTATTTCCTGTCCGTTTTTCTTTTGCTTGCTTCCTGTTCAGATAATGAAGTCGACGTTTCCCAGCTAAAAGCGAACGGTGGTGCGAAATACGGTGGCGAATTCCGCTTTATGTCTTCAGAAAAGATCACGACACTTTTCCCGGCAGCCACGAATGATGTTTACAACCAGCGCATTTCTTCGCAGATTTTTGAAACACTGCTCCGCATTGATTTAAAAAGCAACAAGGTAATCCCGAATATCGCTTCCAGCTTTACGATCAGCCCGGATGCCAAGAAATTTACCCTCAAAATCCGGGAAGGCGTGATGTTCCACGACGACGCTTGTTTTTCTGGCGGCACAGGGCGTGAGCTGACCGCAGAAGATGTTAAATACACGCTGGATTTTGCCTGCAGCGGCCTGAAAATTAACGAAATGAGCTGGATGCTCACCGACAAGATCAAAGGCGCGAAGGATTTCTTCAAAAAGAGCAAAAAAAGCCTGCCTGAAGGCGGCGTTTCCGGCATCAAGGTCGTGGACGAAAACACGGTAACGATTGAACTCGTTGAGCCTTTCGTGGGCTTTGATAAAATCCTGACCCACTCCAGCCTCGGTATTTTCCCGATGGAGGCTTACGAAATGTATAAGAACGATGTGACCCGCCACCCGGTAGGCACAGGGCCGTTCAAACTTGAGGAATGGAACAGCAAGCATGTTGTCCTGACCCGCAACAACGCTTACTGGAAAAAAGACGATTTCGGCAATCAGCTGCCTTTCCTGGAAAAAATCACGCTGACATACGCCCAGAATAAGAAAAGCGAACTGATGGCTTTCCGCAACAAGGAAATAGACCTGGTGCTTGAAATCCCGGTAGATGAAATCGAAAACGTGCTCGGTTCCCTGGAAGATGCCCAGGCCGGAATGACGGTAAAGCATAAAATTGATTCCAAGAACAGCTTAAGCACTACTTATTTCGGTTTTGCCCACCAGTCAGCGCCTTTTAACAACATCAGCGTACGCCAGGCCTTCAACATTGCGATTGACCGCAACTACATCGTAAACAATTACCTGAAAGGCGAAGGTTATCCTTCCGAATACGGTTTTGTGCCGGCGATCGAGTCCTACACCTACGAACGGGTGAAAGGCTATAAGCTGAATATCGAATTGGCCAAAAAATTGCTGGCGGATGCCGGTTACCCGAACGGGGAGGGTTTCCCGACAACAGATTTGTATGTCAACGCCAAAAAAGGCGATCCGATTTACCTGCTGGCACTGGGCGTGAAAGACCAGCTCAAAGCCAACCTCAATGTGAACATCAACATTAAGCTTTGCACCATTGGTGAGCGCGACAAAGCCATTGCCAACGGAACAGCTAAATT
>CBINGV010000234.1:0-5928 GCA_966250255.1 uncultured Flavobacteriales bacterium
GCTTCAAAGCAGCGTAACGATTGGTTTCTTTCACGGAATAATAGATGTGTTCGATGTTTACGTTCCCCTGGTTTTTCGTTCCGATTGAAACTTCCAGCGGGTTTTCCATGTAGTTTTTGGCGATGTTGGCCACTTCTTTCGGCATGGTTGCTGAAAAAAGCCACACGTTTTTGTACTCCGGCGTTTTCTCGAGGATGGCATCGATGTCTTCCTTGAAGCCCATGTTCAGCATTTCATCCGCTTCGTCAAGCACCACGTACTCCACTTCACTTAAATTCACTGCACGACGGTTGATGAGGTCGTTCAAACGGCCTGGCGTTGCTACAACAATGGTTGCGCTTTTTACCTGGGTCATTTGCCGGCGGATATCCGCTCCCCCATAAACTGCTACGATGGACGTAGCTTTATCATACTTTGAGTAATTTTCCAGGTCTTTGGTGATTTGCAGACACAGCTCCCGTGTCGGACAAATGATCAATCCTTGTGGAGAATTGATGCCTGGTTTCACATTGTTCACTAACGGCAATCCGAATGCTGCCGTTTTTCCCGTTCCTGTTTGAGCTAAACCAACAAAATCGCTTTCACTTTGTAACAAGTGCGGAATTGCCTTTTGTTGGATAGGAGTTGGTACATCAAACCCCAAATCTTGAATCGACTTCAGTACCTCACCCCTCAGCCCTAATTCGCTAAAGGTCATAAATTAAATAAATTAAAAATTAAAAGTTGAAAATGAAAAATTAGTTTGTGATCACTTTCAACCCTGAAAAACAGGCGTAAAACGTTTTTTAGCCCTTGTTTTCGGGGGCAAAGGTACGACCTTTTTCGGCTTCTCCGACAAAAAGACTGAAAATAGGGGCAATTTTAACGATTATTTGATGTTTTGAACATAGGAAATTGTTGAAAAGTCGGAAAGGGGTGTTGATAAACTTCTTCGTCCTCAGGGCTTCGAAGTTTGGGAATGAATGGGTGTTTGTTCCCGGAAATAGTTATTTTTGGAATTCCATAAAACTGAAAAACATGAAATTCATACCCCTTATTTTTGTGGCAGTATTATTCGCTTCCTGCAAATCCGATTCGAAGGATTTGGTGGATGAAGGAGCTGTGCAAAATAAAAGTTATACCAGTAAGGAAATTGGCTGGACCATTGAAATCCCGGAAGGTTGGGAAGTGATTTCAAGATACCAGCAGGAGGAAAAATCCAAAAAAGGAGCAAAGGCAATCGAAGAATCGTCCGGTATTGAAGTGGATGCCAAAGAGCTGAAGCATTTGATCAGTTTTCAAAAGAATGTGTTCAATATATTTACATCTTCTTCCGAGCCTTTTAAAGAGGACTACCCGGGTGAATACCAGGAAAATGAAAAGTACATCCATGAAATACTTTATCAAACCTATGTTGACCAGGGAATAAAGGTCGATTCGTTGTCGGGTAAGGAAAGCATCCAGGGCCTGGAGTTTAATACCTTTTATGTCACTGTTTATAGCCCGGAAGGCAAAGAGATCATGAGGCAGATTATGTATAGCCGCTTAATTAAAGGACAGGATTTTTGCGTGAGTATCAATTACAATAATGAACGCGACCAACGAACCATGCTGGAGGCTTTCCGGAAATCGAAATTCAAATAAAAGATGGAAAAGGGGATCACATACAAAGAACAAGTCAATAACTGGCTGGAGATTGCTTTTACAAGCCCGGCGAACAGGAAGAAAGAATTCTTTTATTATGACCGGAGGGATCAGCAGTTTTTTTCGATCCTGGCAGCAGACTATTTTATCGTAGACGAAAATTACCAGGTGCCCAAGGAAGTGACAGTCAGTTATTCACCGGCAACAATTCACTTGCTAAGCGACCGGATGCGAAGAATTGATTCGGAAGACAAGAACATTATCCCGGTTCCGGACGGTCATGATACGCCTCTTATGCAGGAGAAAATAAGCGCTTTTCTGGGCTTACATGACATTGATCTGAAAGCGACAAGCATCTGGGAAACGGAGGAGAGTGATTTTACGATTCATATTACTAAAAAAGAAGAATGAAAAAATTCCTATTTCTGTTACTGATTTTATCCTCCTGTTTGAACAATGATCGCTTACTGGAAAGATTAGATCAAACAGCAGTTGATTTATTAAATATACCGGATATTACGGATTTCAAATCAAATCAGAATCATCCGACGAATGAAATTGTAAATATTGGACCTGATTTGTATGAGCTGCTAAAATCCCGGAAAGCAAAAAACAAACGGATCAGAATCCAGGCTTTAGAGGGTGATGTGTCTGGTCATGGAGGGAATGTCAGTCATTCGATCCTTTATTTTGCGCTGGACACTCATCAGCAGTTGACTATCAGGTTAAATTATGACAGGTTAAAGGATGAATTTCACATCGTCGGTTATACTGGTAAAATAGATTAATAAAACTTTTCCTTCATAAAAATAATAAACAAAAAACACTATATTCGTAAAGCTCTCCGGATAAAAGGAAGAGTCATAAACCAATCACTAAAACAAAAAATATGAAAAAGACAGGACTAATCGCAGCATGTTTATTGAGCGCTTTTGTTACGCTGGCGCAGAGTAAAAACCATAAATTCGGCGTGACGGCCGGGGGGACAATCCAGCATTATAACGGCAATCTCGGGAGCAGTTTTTTTAAATTCAATACCACTTGTTTCGGTGGTGTGATGGCCAATTTCGGGGTGTACCTGAACCGCTCCTTTGATTTCAATCCCGGCTTGTCGATCGGTCATTTCGGCTATTGCCAAACGGCGGCAGATGCTACTCGGGTAGTTTCGCTGGAACTGAGATGTCCCGGCTGCACGGACCGCCTCGGTATGGGAGAGCTGCGTTCGCTGATGTTTTCGGGCAATGTACACCTCAAATATAAATTTGCAAACGGTTACATCCTGCGCGAAGATTCCAAAATAGCGCCTTATGTTTACAGCGGTTTCGGGATCAATTACCTGTCGGATGTGATGAAACGAAATTGCGTCAACATTGGAACGCACCTTACGCTGAATGGCGGTGTGGGCGTGAAATATAACCTCACCGAACGCCTCAATGTGGGTTATAACCTGGCCGTTGGCTGTTTCCTGACGAAGAAAGTGTATTATACCAACGCCGAATCTGCTGAAACTGCTTCGCACGAAGAAGAAGAAAACGATCCCATCGATGTGAAAATGGAGAAACGCAAAGACTTCTACATGCAGCATGCACTCACGATTGGCTTTAATTTTTAATTCCCGGGAAAAGCGGTTATTAAAAATAATTTGGAGCGGGAATTTTTCCTATCTTCATCCCATGAATTACAAAGAAACAATCGGGACGAAAGAAAAGCCCCTTCAACTGAAAACACCGCCTTTAACAGGCGAATACACCATGCACGTGGACGAAAAAGACGGCCGTGAAATCCTGGTGTGTACGGTTGGGAAAACGGTTTTACATTACAATATCGACTGTATCCGGGACCTGCATGCGATGCTGGAAAAGCAGGGCGATTGGATGGAGTTGGGCAGCGCGGATGAGCAAAAACCGGCCAAAGACGGAACGGTGGAAGCCTGGGGCCGCTCTGAAAATAACCCGGCGGGAGGTTGGTACGGCATGAAAAAGGGCTTGCGCGGCCGTTTCGGGATGTATGTTCCCCCTTTGATGGAAGCCTTGGGTCTGGCTGAAGTTACCCACGACCCGAAAGGAAATAAAATGCGGGCAAAGTAACTTTCCAGGTGAAAAACAAACAGCCCTTATTATTGCTTCACGGTGCCCTGGGAAGCAAAAAACAATTTTCAGCTTTGCGGCCCTTGCTGGAAGCGGATTTTGAGCTCTTCGAACTGGATTTTGACGGCCACGGGCAGGGTAGGGATGCCGAAGTATTTTCGATTGATCTTTTCAGTGAAAATGTCCGTGCTTTTTTAAGCGAAAAAGGCTTAAAATCCGTCACTATTTTCGGCTACAGTATGGGTGGTTATGTGGCGCTGAACCTGGCGATACAAAACCCGGAGCTGGTCGGTAAAATCGTTACATTGGGGACCAAATTCGACTGGAACCCCGAGTCGGCGAAGAAAGAAGCGGGCATGCTCGTCCCCGAAACGATCGAAGAAAAAGTGCCCGCTTTTGCTGAAAAGCTGAAAAGGGAGCAGGCTCCGAAAGACTGGAAAGACCTGGTACGGAAAACCGCCGCTATGATGCTCCTGATGGGGGACGGTGAAACGCTGGCCCCTGATGATCTGCGGAAACTGAGGTGTGAAGTTGTTGTGGGTTGGGGAAGCAAAGACCGCATGGTAAGCCGGGAGGAAAGTGAGTTTTTATCGTCCCTGGTGCCCGGTGCGCGTTTTGTGGAATTAGCCGATGTGCCGCACCCGATCGATTTGGTGGAACCTGCACGGATTGCCAGCTATTTGCAAGAGGTATTGAACACATAGGAACATAGAATTCTTTTATGTGTGGGCTGTGTGAAAGTTTGTGATTAGTTCACAGAGAAAAGCAAAGTAGTTGCCAAAAACGATTTACCTTATATGTTCAAACTAAAATTTCCTTATCTTTACCTTTCATCAACAAAACAACAGATCATATGCAAAAATTACATTTTACAACAGACATCCAGGCGCCGGCCGAAAAAGTATACAAGGCCATGCTCGGCTTGAACGATATCGAAAGCTATAAAGAGTGGACGGCCGCTTTCAACCCGACCTCAAGCTGGGAAGGAAGCTGGGACAAGGGTTCCAAAATTTACTTTATCGGCCTGGACGAAAACGGCAAAAAAGGAGGCATGGTTTCGCAGGTAGCGGAAAACAAGCCGGCTGAATTTGTTTCGATCCGTCATTACGGCTATTTGGATGGCGACCAGGAAATCACCACCGGCGAAGAAGTCGAAAAATGGGCGGGAGGTCATGAAAATTATACCTTCGAGGAAAACAACGGGGTAACTAAGGTGACGGTTGACCTGGATACGATCGATGAATACGTGGATTATTTTCAAAAAACCTATCCGAAGGCTTTGGAGATTCTGAAAAAGCAGGTGGAAAAGTAAAATGCGCGATGAAACCCAAAGAGCTTGTCCGGCATTGGCTGGAAATTTTTAACCGCGGAGAAGCGGAAGAGCTGGCGGAGTTGTATCACGAAGATGCGATCAATCACCAGGTGGCCAACGAGCCTGTGGTAGGCCGCGACGCGATCCGCAACATGTTTGCTGAAGAATTCGCCCGGGCGGAAATGCTTTGCATCCCCGAGCAGATTTTCGAAGACGGCGACTGGGCCATCCTCGAATGGAAGGATCCGCTGGGTTTGCGCGGCTGTGGTTTTTTCCAGGTCATTAACGGCAAAATTGCCTTTCAGCGCGGCTATTGGGACAAGCTTTCCTTTTTGAAATTACATGGATTGGAAGCCTGAAAGAGGAATTCATTTCCTCCGGGTTTTTAGAAATAAACGAAAATTAACTGGATGAAATATGTTATCGGATTCCTGGTTTTGCTGCTGAGCTCCTGTAAGTTTAAAGCTCCGGAAAGCAGCAATGATAACAGTCATTTACGACAAGGGAATGCGCAACCGGTCCATCTTCCGGATTCCATTCCGGGAATAGCTTTTCTCGATAGCGTGGCGGATGCGAATATGGAAGCCTTGTTCGACTGGGATGCGGAGTCGGCTAAACAGGAGAAAAATCTTCCGAATGAGGGTGACCTGGAGTTAAAAATCAATCGTAAAGTGGATTTCAGCTTTGACGATGATCATTATCGTTTAATTCCCTTTTTCAGGAAAGGCAAATCAGGCGGGTCAATCCTGATTCTCCATTTTTTACTGGTCGACGAGCAGACAGATGATCAGCTGATGAAGAAATTATCATTTCATCAGTTAACCCGGATGAATGCTGATGAAGCATATTATCTCTTTCAAAAAAAGAAAGTAAAAACGACTAATTTAGCGGGGAAAGCACAACAAA
>CBINGV010000235.1:0-5927 GCA_966250255.1 uncultured Flavobacteriales bacterium
CGTGGCGGAGATGCAGTTCGCCGACTTCAGCCACCCGGCGATGGACCAGCTGATCATCGGCCTGCTTGATTATTCCCGGCTCAGCAAAATCAAAACCCTCGAAGAAGTCGATTGCGACCAGGTGATAACCGAAGTCCTGGCTGATCTCGACGCAACGATTCAAGCTTCCGGTGCATCCATTAGCGTGGAAAAACTACCCCGGATCACGGCTTATAATCTCGAAATCAGGCAGCTGTTTCAAAACCTGCTTGCCAATGCGATCAAATTCAGGAGGAAAGACATTCTCATGGAAATCAAAATTTCCGTGAGCAACGAACAGGGTGTTTACCGCTTTGAGTTCAGCGATAACGGCATTGGGATCGAAGAAAAAAACAAAACCAAAGTTTTCCAGATTTTCCAGCGGCTGCATCCCGCCGATGTCTACGATGGTGTGGGCTTAGGCCTGGCCTACTGCAAAAAAATCGTGGAGATGCACAACGGGAATATTTGGGTAGAATCGAAATTAAACGAAGGAAGTCGTTTTATTTTCACTTTAAACACGTAATATTGCGCATGAAACATAAATTACACGCCATTCTTTTAATCGACGACGACAACAGCTGCAACTTTATTCACGAACGTTTGCTCCTGAATATGGAATGCACCGAGCATGTCGACATTGCAAAGGATGGTGCTGAAGGCTTACAAATCCTCAAATCCAGCCAACCCAAACCGGAAATTATTTTCCTTGACATCAACATGCCCGGAATGGATGGCTGGGAATTCCTGGATGAATATGAAAAACTCCCGGCAGAGGAAAAAAGCAAAATCATCATTGTTATGCTTACCTCATCGCTCAACCCGGATGATCAGCTGAAAGCCCGGAGCTATGCTTCCGTCAGCGATTACTGCAATAAATACCTGGATAAAGACTCGGTAAACCACATCCTGGAGAAATTTTTCCCGGAGCTGCTGTGATTGAAAATCAAGCAATAAAATTTACAACCTGCTCACCACCAAATCCTTTAAACAAGAGATAAACTCAGGATGGTCATTACAACTTGGAACCAATTGTACTTTTTCACCACCATATTCCGTAAAAATCTCCTGGTATTCTTCCCCGATTTCAATCAGAGTTTCGAGGCAGTCCGCCACAAAAGCCGGGCTGAACACCAGCAATTTTTTCGCTCCTTTTTTAGCCTGTTCCTCCACGACTTTGTCTGAAAAAGGCTTGAGCCATTTATTGTCCAGGCGGGACTGGAAACAAACAGTATACTTATCTTCGGAGATATTTAATTTCGCTGCAATCAGGCGTGTTGTAGCATAACTTGTGGCTTTATAACAGAATTTATTTTCTTCTGTGATTTCGTTTTCACAATCATGATCGGAGCACAAACCGCTATTGTACACTTTGTCTACCTGGCGTTCCGGTAAACCGTGGTAGGAAAACAAAATATGATCATACGAGGCAATATCAAACACCTTTGCCCGATCCGCCAGGGAGTTGATATAACCTTCGTGGTCGTAAAACTGGGAAACGATTTTGATTTCCGGGATTACCCACCATTTGCGGATGATGTTCATCGCTTTTTCAATAGCCGAGCCTGTAGAAGCGCTCGCATATTGCGGAAACAACGGAATGATGATGATCTGTTCGTAATTTGCCTGGTGCATACGTTCCAACACGGAATCCATGGACGGATTCTGGTAACGCATCGCCAGCTCAACGGTGACGTTTTGACCTTTTAACTCCTCCTGCAAAAGCCGCTGTACATTTTTGGAATGCGTCATCAATGGCGAAACGCCTTTCCCGAATTCCCATAATTCTTTGTAAATTTTCGCTGATTTCGGGGCGCGGAAAGGCACGATCACGCCGTTTACGAGCAGCTTACGCGGCAGCCATGGAATGTCGATCACGCGCGGATCGTTCAAAAATTCGCTTAAGTAGCGGCGTACGTCAGAAGTAGAGGGGCTGTCGGGTGTTCCAAGCTGGATGAGGAGTACTCCGGTTTTTTTCATTATTTAGAAAATAGATATTGGATATTGGATATTGGATATTGGATATTTTGCAAATTAATTCGCTTGCTTCGCTGTTTTTAAATATTTAATGTAAGCATTTATCTTAAAAAGACATTGATTGACAATTAATCGTAATTCATTCAACCTCGCTTCGTTAATATAATCTTCATCATAAGCACAAATTAAATGCTCTAATGTTTCAGTTAATGATCCCCTGGCTTGTCTGCAATACTGAATATTTTCCTGGTAGTGGAATCGTCCAAAGCCTTCAGCTATATTTGCAGCAACAGATCTTGAAGACCTTACTATTTGATTTTTGAGCAAATATTTTTCTTCTGCGGGGAGATTTTTAGCCATTCTTGAAATTTCTATTCGCAATTGTCTTGCTACTTTCCAGGTTTCCAGGCTTTCGATGTTAGTATAATTCATCGGATTAGATATTGGTTCAATCTAAGTTAGCAAACAAATTCTTAATTTCAAATAACCAATTCCTAATCCCCCAAAAAAAATTATACGTGTAAAGCTCTTCCCTCCGTTGCATCCAAAGCCGCTTCTTTCACTGCTTCGGAATACGTCGGGTGCGGGTGGCAAATGCGGGCAATGTCTTCGGCAGAAGCACGGTATTCCATGGCAACAACAGCTTCCATGATCAGGTCGGCAGCGCGCGGCGCGATCATGTGTACGCCCAATACTTCGTCGGTTTGCTTATCGGCAATGATTTTGATCAATCCCATAATATCCATACTGGCACGGGCACGGCCCAAAGCTTTGATCGGGAAGGAACCCACTTTGATTTCGCGGCCTTCGGCTTTCAATTCTTCTTCGGTTTTACCAACGGCTGCAACTTCCGGCCAGGTGTAAACCACTCCCGGGATCAGGCCGTAATTGATGTGCGGTTTCTGACCGGCGAGCAATTCAGCCACGTAAACACCTTCTTCTTCGGCCTTGTGCGCCAGCATCGCCCCGCGCACCACATCGCCGATGGCGTAAATATTCGGAACGGAAGTCTGCAAATGATCGTTCACTTCCACCTGACCGCGGTTGTTTACCGACAAACCGGCATTTTCAAGGCCAAGACCATCTGTAAATGCTTTGCGTCCTACGGCAACCAGGCAATAATCAGCTTCGAAAGTGACTTCTTCGCCTTTTTTATTCAGGGCTTTGAGCGTTACCTTTTTGCCGCTGTTCACCACGGATTGTACGCGGTGCTCGAGGTTGAACTTAAAGCCTTCTTTTTTCAATACTTTGGTGAGCTCTTTCCCAAGGGTGCGGTCCATCGTCGGGATGATGGTATCGGCAAATTCCACCACTTCGATTTCGGTTCCCAAACGGGCGTAAACAGATCCCAATTCGAGGCCGATCACCCCGCCGCCGATTACCAGCATTTTTTTCGGGATCTCCTGCAGCTCGAGTGCTTCGGTTGAAGTGATGATGCGTTTTTTATCCGGCTCCATTCCCGGGAAATAATTCGGTTTGGAACCTGTTGCGATAATGGTATTTTTAGATTCGATCGTTTCGGATTTTCCGTCTTTACCGGTCACCTTAATCTGCGTTTTGGAAACAAAAGAACCGAGTCCGTTGAACACCGTGATGTTATTTTTATCCATCAGGAATTTGATCCCGTTGCAAGTCTGGGAAACCACTTCCGCCTTCCGTTTGATCATCTGCTTGATGTCGGCTGTCACTTTCCCGGTTTTGATCCCGTGGGCTTCGAAATTATGCACCGCATTGTGAAAATGTTCCGAAGAATCCAGCAGCGCTTTGGAAGGAATGCAACCTACGTTAAGACAAGTACCTCCAAGGGTATCGTATTTTTCGATTAATGCGGTTTTCATACCCAGCTGTGCGCAGCGGATTGCTGCTACATATCCACCCGGGCCGGACCCGATAATTGTGACGTCGAACGAACTCATTTGATTTTTTTTTACAAAGGTATAAATAATTAGGAATGATGAATGTTGAATGATGAATTAGTAAGCCGATTCTACATTCCTCACGCACAATTCATCTTTTTATAAATCAAAGATGTGTTTTTCCGCATGATAAGAAGAGCGCACAAGCGGGCCGCTTTCCACGTAGCGAAAGCCCATTTTCAGGCCGATTTCCCTGTATTTGTCAAAGCGCTCCGGTGTAACGAATTCTACAATCGGAAGGTGTTTTGGCGTCGGTTGCAGGTACTGCCCAAGCGTGAGGATATCCACCGAAACACTGCGGAGGTCTTCCATGGTTTCGATCACTTCTTCATCGCTTTCGCCCAGGCCGAGCATCACACCGGATTTGGTGCGCATCCCTCCTTTTTTGAGGCGGAAAAGCACTTCGAGGCTCCGGTCGTATTTGGCTTGTATGCGGACTTGTTTGGTCAGGCGACGCACCGTTTCGAGGTTGTGTGAAACGATTTCAGGGGCGACGTCAATAATTTGCTCCAGGTTTTCCCATTTTCCGGCAAAATCCGGGATGAGGGTTTCGAGTGTTGTTCCCGGCGACTGGTGACGGATGGCTTTGACAGTTTGTGCCCAGATCCCCGCTCCGCCGTCTTTCAGGTCGTCACGGTCAACCGAAGTGATGACGGCATGTTTCACGCCCATAATTTTCACGGAATGGGCTACACGACCCGGCTCAAATTCATCCACTGCATCCGGCCGGCCGGTTTGTACGGCACAGAAACCGCAGCTGCGGGTACAGATATTTCCAAGAATCATGAAGGTAGCCGTTCCTTCTCCCCAGCATTCGCCCATATTCGGGCAGCTGCCGCTTTCGCAGATCGTATGCAGCTTGTGCTCATCTACGAGGCCGCGTACTTTACGGTAATTTTCGCCGATCGGCAACTTCACGCGCAGCCACTTCGGTTTTTTGATGCGAATGGGGTTGGAATCCGTCCCGATAATTTCACTCATGTTGCTGAAAAATTCTTAGCTTTACAGGCTACAAAATTACATAAATAAACGCTTTCATGCACACATCAACAGTAAAATATCTGGGGGACCTCATGACGGAATGCACCCACCTGAAATCCGGGACAAAAATCGTAACGGACGCCCCGGTGGACAACAACGGGAAAGGCTCGGCTTTTTCACCGACTGACCTGGTGGCAACAGCCTACGCTTCCTGTATGTTTACGATCATGGGAATTTACTGCCAGAACCACGGCCATAGTTTTCAGCAGGGCGAGGCGAAGATCACCAAAATCATGAGTGCAACTCCGCGCCGCATTGAAAAAATCGTCATTGAAATGGATTTGACAGGCAACAACTGGGATGAAGTCACGACGCAAAAAGTGATTGCGGCCGGGAAAGCTTGTCCCGTTGCCCGCACCCTGGGCGACAATGTCGAAGTGGAATTTGAATTTAAAGTCTAATTTTTAAACACATAGGCACATTAGCTTTCGTTTAAAGACACTTTGTTTTAGCATAGTTCACACTAGCATATCTCTGTGAACTATTTACCTTCCTTAACGTCTTACATTTCTATATGCCTATGTGTTAATAAACCATTTTTAGAGTACTTTTGCAACATGGAAAACAGGAAAAACGATAAACGCGGTGAACGTACGGAGCGCCCCGCTTACATGAAGGAAAAGAAAATAGATGAAAACCTCATTTTCGGGATCCACGCAGTAGTTGAGGCCATCAAATCCGGTCGCGAGATCAATAAAATCCTGGTACAGAAAGGCATCCAGAAGGAACTGTTTTTTGAGCTCAAGGAAGCCACTGCCGGAAAAAATTACTTCATCCAGTATGTTCCTGCTGAGAAAATCGACAAACTGACGACCAGCAATCACCAGGGCGTTGTCGCCTTTGCCTCGCCGGTTTCCTATTACCAGATCGAAGCGTTGATTGACGAAGCGGTGGAAAACGACCAAAAACGCTGTTTTCTCTTTCTAGACCGCCTCACGGACGTGCGCAACTTCGGGGCGATTGCCCGCACGGCCG
>CBINGV010000236.1:0-5896 GCA_966250255.1 uncultured Flavobacteriales bacterium
CAACATATCTTCCATGGGCAGGTGATGCAGAAAACAGAATATAACAGACAGAATTTATGGAAAATATATCTTTAAATCAACTTTACGCATTATATAAGGATACTCTTAATAAGAGTGGAACATACTTATTAAATGAAGATAATGAAACGATTAATTATAATATTTTTGAAGAATTTGATATTGGTGTAATATCATTTTTAAGTGAAACAAGTTTATTAAAGCTGTTAGAAGGTGGGCTAATTAGTAATGATGAGATGAAATGTGGATTGGAGCTAAGGAAAATGGTTTTTGATTTGCAAAATAATAACGAATGGAATATTGAATCATTCAGGTCTTCCAAAAATTGGAAAATAGTTTTGGAATTATCGGATAAATTAAGATCTAAAAAGTAAGGGTAATGGCATCAAAATAGTTGATTAAGAGAATTAAAAAGATAACTGGCTTAAAAATGAGCAAATGATAGAATAAAAATGAAACTTGTAGAATTAGTCAACTATTTTAGAACCGGTGGTTCTTACGAAAAATTTTGTCAGGATAAATTGTTGGACGTAGAATCCGAAATAGTTGAGATTTATATGGAAAAACCATTTGATTTGGGAAATGATTTAGGCTGTTTTGAAATAGAAAAAACGAAGGGTAAGATAGAATATATTTCCAAGATAAGTTATGGTCAATTTAAGTCAATACAAATTTTAACAATCAAAAATAGATGCCGAAATTAAAATGTGTTTGCGATAATGTAATCCACCTGGGAGAGATTCCCAGCCCAAACCAGTTTCTTATCATTTCTGATGAGGAATTTGATAAATTTCAGGGCAATATAGATGCTGAAGAGGTATATAGCGCGATGAAAATAGTGGCTAAGTGCAATGCATGTGAAAGACTCTATTTTTTCTGGAATGGATTTACTAATGAACCGGAAATTTATTGGAGGGAGAAATAAGAGCCATCGTTTTAACGAGAAGATTGCTAAAATCCTGAAGCTAAAATAAACTTCACCCCTCCTCCGTTAACACTCATAGACAAAAGTTTGATCTTAGTCAAAAAAGCGGGTCCTCCTGTTTGAAATCTCAGCTTTTTTTGCTATGTTTGTCTAAACTTAACCCGTTTAATTCACTGATGAAAAAGTTTAGCAGCCTATACTTCCTGTTTGGGGTATTCTTTACCGCCGCGGCCCAGCGGGTCAACACCGATTACCACCTCAGGCACAATATCAAGCAAGACAACCAGCAATTTGAATTCCAGGTCCTCGACTTCGGAGATGTGGGCGTTTACCAATACGACAAAAGCAAATTCTATTTTTGGCTCAAGGCCCAGCAGGTGCACGCCACCCAGGGCTATTCCTCCGGTTTGCTGCTCCACGGCGAGTTCCAGGCCTTTTATGACAACAAGCAGCTGGCCCGGCGCGGCTATTTCCACAAAGGGCTCAAAAACAGCGAATGGCTGTACTGGAATGAAGCGGGCACATTGGTGCACATCGAGCATTGGCGCTCCGGCGTAAAAGTAGGGACCGAGAAAAGCTTTTCCGATGCGGGGAAATTGCTGAGCCAGGTCAAATACAAGCTCTTCAAAACCACGCGTCAAACACCCGACAGCACGATCATCAGCTGGCACAGGAAGGACCGGCAGGAAATCACCCTGCGGGACAATCACGGACAGAAAAGCAAGATCATCCGCCTCAAAAACGGGCAGCTCCATGGCAGGCAGCTCGAATACAAAGAAAATGCGGCTGTCGTGGAGCGCTATAAACACGGGCAGCGCCTGGAGGAAAAAAGCAAAAAGCCCAAAGAAGTCAGGGAGGAGAAAAAATCACCCTTTTCCGGGAAATGGAAAGGATTGTTCAAAAAATCCGGCGACAAGGAAAAGAAAAACGGGCAGGCGGGCAAAGAATCTTCCGGGAAAAGCAGTGAAAAGAAAAAACGCCCGCTTTTTCATAAAAAAGAAAGCAAAACAAACTAAATCATGGCGCGCAAACGCTTTGCAAAGCTCCGGGCCTCAGCCATTGGCTATGCCATTTCCTTCATGCTGCTCATCGGCCTCCTGTGCAGCGGTGTGCTGTTTATTGCGAGCGCCAACAAACGCATCGAAAGCATCCAGCTGACGAAAGAGCACCTCATTTTTGATAATTACACCACCCTGCTTTTCGCCTCCAAACAGGAAGGGCAAGCTACTTATATGCTCCGCCATGTTTCCGGCGACAGCTCGCAGGTCAGCTCCAAAACCTGGGGCTCCTTCCGCATGATCAACGTTCGTACCTTCCACGGCGGCAAAAGCGTGCAAAAAACCGCCCTGGTCGCTTACCAAACAAACGGCCACCTGCCCGCGCTCTACTTACCCGACAATAAGCAGGCGCTCAAACTTGCCGGTTCCACGCGCATCGAGGGACGGGCCTTTTTACCCGAACGCGGCGCCGAACGGGCTTACATTGCCGGGAAAAATTACGAACACCAGCAGCTCATTTTCGGGTCAAGCGAAAAAAGCGCCAGCAGCCTGCCTGCACTCAAAAAACAGGTCGAAAACCTCAGTTTGGAAAGTTTCCTCTCCGCCTGCGACAGAAAAAGCTACATTGCCCGTGACTCAGCTTTTTCTTTCGTCAACAAAACAACGCTGTTTTCCAGTATCGGGCCCGTCCGGGTTCAAAACGCCTGGTCAGGGAATGTGATCATCCACTCCTTCGATTCCATTTATGTCAGCCGGGAAGCGCGGCTTAAAAACGTGATCCTTATTGCGCCGCGCATACGCTTCGAAGCGGGTTTCAAAGGCTCGGTACAGGCCATCGCCCATCATTCCATCGTGCTCGAAAAAGAAGTCGAGCTGCTCTATCCCTCCACCCTGACGCTCAATGAGCAGCAAAATTCAATACTCGGCGAACAGGCACAGGTTTACCTCGATGAAAAATCCCGCGTCCTGGGCGGCATCCTGATTCAGGCGCAGGACTTCAATTTTCGCCAGCCTCCAAAGCTGTTCGTCGCGGCGGATGCCCTGGTGGCCGGCCTGGTTTACAATGTCGGTGAAACGGAGCTGCACGCCAAAATCATCGGGCACCTGTATACCCAAAAATTCACCCTGAAGGCCGGGGGAGGCGTATACGCCAACCACCTGCTCGATGCCACCGTTTCTTCCACCCAATTGCCGGATTATTTCTGCATCCCGGCCTGGATCGAACGGCAGGAAAACCAACAAGCCCGCATTGTCTCATGCTTCTGAAACGCAAAATAAAAGCCTCCAGCATTGCGGAGATTGTCGTGGCCCTGGCCGTGATCGCCATTTGCTTTGGGGTAGCCTCCCTGGTGTTTATCCGGAGCACGGCCGGGACCAGCCGTTTTATGGACGTCAAAAAACAAACCGAGCTGCAATCCGAAATCCTCGAAAAGCTCTACCGCGATGAAGCCGGTAAAATCGAAGAAACAGCCATAGACGTAGAGCTCGAAAAAGTCAGCAACGAAGAAAACGATTCCCTCACCGAATTGCGTTTCCTCATCCAGGACGAGCGACTGGTCTGGACGCAGGAAAGCTGGAAAGAATAATGAAAGAAAAGAAGCACATAGCCGCTTTTACGCTCTTCGAGGTTACCGTTGTCCTGGCGATCATGAGCATCATGCTGACGATCATCAGCGTGTCGCTCAACCGCTTCGGGGAACAAATCAAAAACAGTTCCGATGTGCACCAGGAGCTGAACCATTTTTACATCGTGCGCTCCAACCTCTGGCGCGAATTGTATGAATCCGATTCCCTGTTGTGCACCGAAAACCGGCTGACGATTTACACAGCTGGCCGCGAAATTGAATACCGCGCCGAAGACGAAAATCTACTACGTAAAGAGTTACGATCTGAGCCGGTAAATATGGAGCAGCCGGTCGAAAGCATCAAGCAAGTAGAAAAAGACGGGGAGCAAATCATTGAAATCAGTTTCATCTGGAAAGACGAGCTGATGAAGCTCACGTACCTCAACAAAGCGCAGCTCGACGTAAAAATTAACCGCTATTTTGAAACGCTGAAATGAAAGAAGAAAAAACATCCCTGTTCCAGCGTGAGCTGACCTTCGGAAAGGCCTTCACCGATAAGGCCAAGGAAGGTTTTTACAACGAATTTACCTCCCTGCTCGAAAGCGGGGTTGACATGCAGCGGGCGCTCAGCATCCTCATCGAGGAGCAGGAAAAAAAACGCATTAAGGCCATCCTTGAAGAAATTGCCGCTTCGCTGGTGGGCGGTTTGTCCTTGTCCGAAGCGCTCAAAAAATCGGGACATTTTACGCCCTACGAATACCAGAGCGTGCGCATCGGGGAAGAAAGCGGCCGGCTCCGGATCGTCCTGGGGCACCTGGCGGCCTTTTATGCCGATAAAGTCAAATTGCGCCGCCAGTTGATCGGCGTGTTCACCTATCCCGGCTTCGTGATCGCGATTACCTTCGGTGTGCTGTACTTCATGCTCAACAGCGTGGTGCCGATGTTCCAGGATGTATTTAAACAATTCGGCCAGGAGCTGCCACCGCTGACGCAAAAGATCATCTGGCTTTCGGAACATTTTACGGCCTTCATGCTTTATTTTTTCGGGGGACTGACGCTGCTCTCCGTTTATTTTTACACCCAGCGCAAAGAGGCCTGGTACCGCCGGATGATGTCGGGTTTTGTGCTCCGGATCCCGGTTTTTGGCCCCCTGATGAAAAAAATCTACCTGGCGCGCTTTTGCCAGAGCATGTCGCTGCTGCTGTCTTCCAAAACACCCCTGGTTACTTCGCTGGAGCTGGTCGAAGAAATGATCGGCTTTTACCCTTTGGAACTGGCGATGCAGCAGGTCAAAAAAAACATCATCGCCGGGGGATCGCTGCACGAGGGGCTTTCACGCTTCGCTATCTTCGATAAACGGCTGATCTCCCTGGTAAAAATTGCGGAGGAAATCAACCAGCTCGATACGACTTTCGAGCGGCTCACGAAACAAAACCAGGAAGAAATCGAGTTTCGCACCAAACTGATCGGAACCGTCATTGAGCCCCTGATCATCGTGCTCATCGGAACCATCGTCGGGGTCATCATGGTGGCGATGTACCTCCCGATGTTCAACCTGAGCAATGTCATCAAATAATCAATTGTCTTTACTTTTTGCCGCACCAAAAAGTAAAACAAAAAGTGCTTTCTTACCTTTTTCAAGGAACTTAGCAAACTCTTTACAGTCGTTTGCTACCGCTGATCAAGCAGCCGCTTCATGCTTCCCTCTTGCGGGCAAGAGCCGCAATTCCGCTCGCTTGACAGCTAGTTCTGCGAAAAAGCTAAAAGAATTTATATGGTTAAAGCCGGGCATTTTGCTCTAATAGTGTTTCAGTTGAATTCAATCAGATAGTTATGCTTCGTCTCAAGTGAGAAAAGTGAGGAAAAGAAAAAGGCTGAGCGGTTTGGCAATACATTCGAGGCGTTTACGTCTGTGACCTGTCACACTACTTGAATAGTATTGCCCCGGGAAGACTTTTTCTCCGAACGACTTCACTTGAGACTTGATCTTTTGCTTCTTTTGTATCAAGACAAAAGAAGAAACGAATTTAGAAATGGGTATTGAAATAAAAAGTAAAGAGAAAAAAATTAATCGTCACAGATCCCTTTTTCGACTAATTTTTTAAAAACATAGCAAAAAATTTCGTATTATTGAACAATAAATGGTGTCAAAACCACTTTATACCACGAAACACTGAATTTAATGATGACCAATTATTCACGTAAAAGGCTCCACCCCTTTTTAGTAAAAGCATTTTCCCTGGCGGAAATCCTCATTGTACTGGCTATTATGGGCATTTTGATCATGCTCGTCGTGCCGAATAACGCCGGTGTGGCTTCGCGTACCAAAAGCCTGGAGGCCCAGCAGGAACTCAAGATGGTACACAACCTGCAGTATGCCTATTTCCTCC
>CBINGV010000237.1:0-5866 GCA_966250255.1 uncultured Flavobacteriales bacterium
ACCTGGGTAGAATAGGAGTGGCTGCGCTTGAAGAGCCGGCGCCGACGCACGTGCAACCTCTTCGACCGCGGCAACCCACAACTCACCGTCGTAATCCTCTCTCTCATCGCAGCAGTAAACACGGTCGGCGCCGCTGGTGACGAGGAACGCGACCAGGATGAGGTACGCTACATGATTGGTAAAAACAACTCTACCGGCCAAATCGAATCCGTGCTAATCTGCCCGGAAACCACCAGGGCTTCAAATTATGGCTTTGACGTAACCCCGGCCCGTTTCGTGAGCAAACTGATCACCGAGCGCGGGGTATGCGACGCTTCCGAAGCCGGCCTGACGGGACTATTCCCGGAAATGAAATAAATGAAATTCGAAAATTCAGGATTCGAAAATTCTGTTCACAACAGCAAACGTTTGTGAATTGATCTACGAATACATTCATCCGCATAACGGAAAATAATTCCCCATTTTCAATTCTTCATTCTTCATTTTTAATTCTTATCTTGGCTTTCTAAATTTGAAAACATGAAACTAGTTCCACTTTTCATTGCCTTCCTGACCGGTGGGCTCAGCCTGGCCCAAAAATGCGGCGATTGTCCGCAACTTTATAATGACAAAAAATACAAGGAAGTCATCGAAAAGGTGGCATCAAGTGTTGACAGCTCTGCCATCGATGACCTGGTTTTGCTGGCTAAAAGCTACCAACACCTCGGCATGAAAAAAGATGCGATCGGGGCCTACAGCTACATTTTGCTGGAAGATGAAAACAACGTGGATGCCCTGGTTTCTGTCGGCGCGCTTTTCATCGAAATGGAAGAATACGACAATGCGCTTTTTGCCACAGACCGGGCGCTCAAATTTGAGCCTGCAAACCAGAATGCGCTTTACAATAAAGCCGTAACGCTTTATTACAAAGAGGACCTGGGCGAATTGAATACATTTGTGGCCGAAGCCATCAAAAACCACCCGAAAAACATTGATTTCCTGTATGTAAAAGGCATAGCCGAAATCGAAAAGCAGGATTTTGAAGCGGCAGCCGAAACCTTTGGGAAAATTGAGCAGATCGATGCCAAAGCACCGAATTTTACTTTTTACCAGGGCTATGTACACTACAAGCTCAATCGCTTCGATTCCGCCAAGGACAAGCTCAAAAAGTCGATCCAGCTACAGGACGAGCAAATCGTTGACGCTTGGTACTACCTGGCCCAGATTTATATCCAGGAAAAAAACAAAGTGGAAGCCTGCGAAGCCTATACGAATGCCATCAACCTGGGCGACATTACGCTTACCAAAGAGGCTGATGCTTACTGCCAGGACAAAAAAGCCAAAAAAATAAAGTTACGCGACCGGGGCGTGCGCGCTTCTTTTTAGCGTACTTTTGCATCCCGATTACAGGCCCATGGAAAAATTTACCATCACTTTAAAAACGGTTTACGGCGCAGAAGAAGTGCTTAAAGACGAGCTGAATGAGCTCGGTTACCCGGACGCCCGACTACTTAACCGCGCCGTCCAGGTTGATGGAAACTGGAAAGATGTTTATTTCCTGAACCTGCATGTCCGCTGCGCCATTTCCATTGTGGTTGAGATCGCTTCGTTCCGCATCCGGGATGAAAAAGACCTGTACAAGCAAGCCAAAAAAATCGACTGGACGAAGTATTTTTCGAGCGACAAGACCTTTGCCGTAAAAGGCTCCGTTTTTTCGAACCTGTTTTCCCATACGCAATATCCTTACCTGCTGGTAAAAGACGCCATCGTAGATACTTTCCGTGAAAAAGAAGGCCAGCGACCGGATGTGAATATCAAAAAACCCCAGGTGATGTTTGACATTCATATCAAGGAAAGCCTCGTGATCCTTTCGCTTAATACCAGTGGCCTTCCCTTGTACATGCGCGGCTACCGGGAGGAAACCGGGCAGGCACCGCTGAACGAAGTACTGGCAGCCATCATGATCCGTCTTTCCGGCTGGGACCGCAAATCCACGTTTATCGACCCGTTCTGCGGTTCAGGTACCCTGCTGATCGAAGCGGCCCTCCTGGCAGCGAATATCCCTTCCTGTTCCGAGCGCCAGCATTTCGCCTTCAAAAATTTCAAGGGATTCGATGCTGCGATTTGGGAAGAGATACAGGAAAACGCTCGCAAAAATTATAAAAAACTCGATTTTGAACTGCTTGGTTCCGACCAGGATTCGGAAATGATTTTTGCCAGCAAACGCAACATGCGTCCCCTGCCGATTGCCCGCAACATCAATTTGTCTGTGCGCAGTTTTGAAGAATGGGCCAACCCGGGCATCGCAAACGGGACCCTTATCTGTAACCCGCCTTACGGTGAGCGCATGGGGGAAGATGTGAGTGAGCTTTATGAGAAATTAGGCGGTTGGTTCAAAAAAGAGCTGAGCGGCTTTTCCTGCTGGGTGATTTCCTCGAATTTGGAAGCCCTGAAATACATCGGCCTCAAACCTTCCCAAAAAATCAAGCTCTATAACGGCGATCTCGAATGCTCTTTTCGCGAATTCCAAATGTTTAGCGGTTCACGCAAGGAAGAGGTCATCCGCAGGCTGGAAGCTTAATGTACGACTACCTTTTCAATCACCCGTTTCCCGGATTCAGACTGGCTTTCCACAAAGTAAACGCCTTTCGCCAATTCATGCACTTCGATGTTGGTACCGGAAACCGTAAATGAATTCACCAGCTGCCCGATTTCATTCCGGATGGAAACATTTGCCCCTTCGTTCAACCCGGAAATCCGGAAGGAACCGTTGTTTGGATTGGGATAAAGTTTTAATTTACCCGCCAAATGACAATCTGCATAAATCACGTTCGAATGGCTTGATTCCCCGTTGAAATCCGTTTGCTTCAGGCGGAAATACCTGGCATCCCCTGCTTCTGCTGCCTGCAGGGAATAATTTAAAATTTCATCCGAATTCCCGGCACCTTTTACCTTGCCCAGGGTTTCGAAACTGATCCCGTCTTCGGTGGATTCAAGGGTAAAATAATCGTTATTTCTCTCGGAATTCGTTGTCCAGTCGAAAATCAAATCGGAGCCATTGCAGCGCGCTTCGAAAGAAACCAGGGTAACCGGGAGCGGGCTAACACAAGGATTTGAAACCGAAGTTCCGCTGGCGAAACCCGTAACGGTAAGATCATCAATCCCCAAATGCGGATCGTTATTGCTGTTATTGATATCACTCCATCTCAATACGATCTGCGCCCCGTTTGCCAGGCCACCCGGGATGTTGATACAAGCACTTTTGGCACTGGAAAGCGTACACGGACGGGCTTGCTGCAAGGAAGTATTGGAAGTAGTAGCCCTGTTTTCGGGCGCTAAGAATGTTAAGGCTGGTACCGCAGTGTAACTTCCGGTTAATAAGTCCGTGGACACTGAAGGGCTTCCTTTTGCCCAATGAAACTCTAGGTAATTATCAATATTTCCGTTATCTACTACTGAAAATTGATACGCCGTAAAGCTTACGTTAACCGAATGGATCGTCTGTCCGGAAGTATTTGTCAGGATCACCCCAAAGCGCAGCACGGCCCCGCTGGCATTAGCGCTACCAATCGCATTGGAAGGCCTTGTTCCTATTTTTTGATTGTTATTTCCATTACACTCGTAACTGTAAGTGCCCCCGTTATTCGACGGAGAACCGCTTGTAACGATATCCTGGTGCCCCTGGAAAGAAGCATTCGCAGAATAATACCAGCCCGGGAATGTACTGTTATTTGTCCAGGAACCGATATCTGCCGAACCAAAACTTTGTGTGTATCCCCCGGTCGTCAGCTCCGCAACCTGTCCGAAAACAAATGATCCGATCAGAAATCCTACTGCTGTAACGTATAATTTTGTCATATTACAATTAATTTTACACTGCAAAATTAGACCATCGTTATGAGCGTTATATTAAGCGAAAATTATGCTTCCTTTAACAGGCTAAAATTTAACATTGGAGCCTGTTTATTAGGATTCCACAGCTAAATCGGCTCATTTTGAATTCATCGGATGTTTTGCTATTTTTACCGGCAATTAAAGCCAGCAAATCATGAAAAAAGCCTTACTTCTTTTTCTTTTCTTCAGCGGATTTTTCATCTATGGGCAATCCGATTCGCTTTTTATCCGGAAAATCTATGACATGGCGCTCAGCGAAGGCAAGGCTTACGAAGATCTGCGTTCCCTGTGCAAGGACATCGGGGCGCGTATTTCAGGCTCGGCACAGGCACAGATGGCCGTGGAATGGGGCGAGCAAAAAATGAAAGGCTACGGTTTCGACAAAGTTTACCTGCAGGAAATCCAAGTGCCAAAATGGGTACGCGGCAATAAAGAAGTGTGCTGGGTCCACGTCGGGCAAAAAGCGATCCCGGTAAAAATCCTGGCCCTGGGCGGATCCATCGGCACAAACGGAACACTCAAAGCCGAGCTCGTGATGTTTAAGAACCTGGACGAGCTCAAAAATGCCAAACGGAATCAAGTGGAAGGAAAAATCGTCTTGCTCAACCAGCACATGAACGAAAAAGACATCAATACCTTTAAAGCTTATGGCGGTTGTTACGGCATCCGGGCACACGGCGCAAGCGAGGCTGCCCGGCTAGGTGCCAAAGCTGTCGTAATCCGCTCCCTGGCCATGCCGGTGGACGATCATCCGCATACCGGTTCGCTGCATTATGAAGACAACATGGATAAAATCCCGGCAGCCGCGCTTTCAACCAAAGATTGTGACCTGATTGCCGCTTATTATGAAAAAACCAAGCTGAATATGACACTCGATATGGATTGCAAAGATTTGGGCATGGTGACCAGCTATAATGTAATCGGAGAATTGACAGGCAGGGAAAAAGCAGAAGAAATCATTACCTTCGGCGGCCACCTCGATTCCTGGGATACCGGCGAAGGCGCCCACGACGACGGAGCAGGCATCATTCACAGCCTCGAAGCCATGCGCATCCTGAAAGAATCAGGCTACAAACCCAAACATACTTTACGCGTGGTATTCTTCATGAACGAGGAAAACGGCAACAAAGGCGGCATGAACTATGCCCGCATTGCCAAGGAAAAAAACGAAAAGCACATCGCCGCCCTGGAAAGCGACCGCGGCGGTTTTTCACCGAAAGGTTTCAGCTGCGACGGCGATATAGCCAAATTCCATGGCATGTTTGATTTTCATAAGCTTTTCCGTCCGTATGAGCTGAGTGAATTCGAAAAAGGCTACGGCGGTGTGGACATCAATCCCTTAAAAGAACAATTCCCGGGGATTACACTTTTTGGCTTTGTGCCGGATTCGCAACGCTACTTTGATTTCCACCATGCGGAAAGCGATGTGTTTGAAGCGGTCAACAAACGGGAGCTCGAGCTGGGCTGTGCAGCCATCGCTTCGTTTATCTATTTGATTGATAAAAACCTTTAGTTTCAGGCGCTCAGGCTGCTTCGACAAAACTCCGACAGGAGCACCGCTCCGGCAATCGCAACATTCAAAGATTCGGTTTCGCCCGCTTTTGGAATGGTGAGCGCCGTCTGAACGCTAGCTTGTACGGCTTCCGAGATCCCGTTCCCTTCGTTTCCCAGCACGAGGATTCCTTCGGGTTTCAATGGCTTTTGGTAGACATTTTCGCCATTTAACAAGGCACCGTACACCGGTAGTTTACTTTCGGAAAGCCAGACCGGCAAGTCCGTATAAAAGATTTTCAGCCGAAAAAGTGAGCCCATCGCCGCCTGCACCACTTTCGGGTTGAAGCGGCTCACCGTATTGTTTGAACAGACCAAAGCGTCCACACCATACCAGTCGGCCAGGCGGATGAGCGTTCCGAGGTTTCCCGGGTCCTGGATATCATCGAGCGCCAGCACAAAACGAAAATCCTCCCCGCTGTCTTCCCAGCACGTACAAACG
>CBINGV010000238.1:0-5832 GCA_966250255.1 uncultured Flavobacteriales bacterium
GCTTTGAAGCGTTTGATTGACGTAAACCCGGATATCTTTGGAGTGGTTTTCTGCCGTACGCGCCAGGAAACCCAATCTGTAGCTGAAAAGCTCGGAAAAGACGGTTACAACGCCGAAGCCTTACACGGCGACCTTTCCCAGGCGCAGCGTGACAATGTAATGAAGCGTTTCCGGGAGAAAACATTACAATTATTGGTAGCGACCGACGTGGCAGCGCGCGGGATCGACGTGGACTCTATTTCCCACGTGATCAACTACAACCTGCCGGACGATATCGAAAACTACACCCACCGCTCAGGCCGTACCGCCCGTGCCGGTAAAAAAGGACAATCTTTGGTGTTGATCAATACCCGCGAGAGCTTCAAAATCCGCGCGATTGAAAAACAGATCAACACCACCTTCATCGCGGGACGCATCCCGAACCCGGAGGAAATCTGTTCCATCCAGCTTTCGAGCCTGATCAACAAGATCAAGGAAACCGAAGTGCGCGAAGAGAACATCGAAAAATTCCTGCCGGCAATCATGGCCGATTTCAGCGAGTTAACGAAGGAAGAAGTAATCAAAAAATTCATTTCCGCCGAGTTCAACCGCTTCATCGAATACTATGAGCGCGCAGGTGACCTCAACGCAGATTCCGATCGCAGGGACCGCGGTGAGCGCAATGACAAGGGAGAACGAAGAGAGCGCGGCGACAGACGCGAGCGCAACGACGAAAACAAAACCCGTTTCTTCGTGAGCCTCGGCAAGCGCGACGGCCTCAACCCGGGCGGATTGCTTCGCGTGATCTGCGACGAAACCGGTCTGACCTCTTCCAACATCGGTAAGATTGATATCCTGCCATCCTTCTCCTTCTTTGAAGCCGACGATTCTTTTGCGCAGAACATCCTGAACAAACTGAACGGCGCCGATTACGAAGGAAACAAGATCAGCATCGAGATCACCAAGAAAAAAGCCGAACCACGTCGTGGCGGCGGCAACTTCGGTGGCGGCGGACGAGACCGTTTCGGAGGCAAAAAATCCTTCGGAAATGACCGCGGCGGTTTCAAAAACGATCGCAAAAGCGGTGGCGGGTTTAAAAAATCCGGCGGATTTAATTCAGACAGAAGTTATAAAAAGAGTTATTAATTGATAAGATAATTCGATTTTTAGACCATTTAGATTATCAGATGTGGGAAACCAGGTCTGATAATCTAAAAATCTAATCATCCAAAAATCTGCATATTTTATGGAAATCAGAAACATTGCAATTATTGCCCACGTTGACCATGGTAAAACGACCCTGGTAGACAAAATGATCGAAGCCGGAAACGTAGTGAACGAAAGAGAACGTTTGACCGGTGAATTGATCATGGACAACAACGATTTGGAACGCGAGCGTGGAATCACCATCGTTTCCAAAAATGTATCCGTATTGTACAAAGGCACAAAGATCAACATCATTGATACTCCGGGTCACGCCGACTTCGGAGGTGAGGTAGAGCGTGTATTGAACATGGCCGACGGTGTTTGCTTGTTGGTAGATGCATTCGAAGGCCCGATGCCGCAAACGCGTTTCGTACTCGGAAAAGCCCTCTCCATGGGGATCAAGCCTTTGCTGGTGATCAACAAGGTAGACAAGGAAAACTGTACACCGGACGAAGTACACGAAAAGGTATTCGATTTGATGTTCGAACTGGACGCTAATGAAGAGCAATTGGACTTCCCGACCATTTACGGCTCAGCTAAAAACGGCTGGATGTCAGAAGACTGGAAAGCGCCTAAAACGGATATTACGTCTTTGTTAGACAAAATCCTGGATTATTTCCCGCCACGCAAAATCGAGGAAGGAAACACCCAGATGCTCATCACTTCCCTGGATTATTCTTCCTACGTTGGACGGATCGCCATCGGTCGTTTGACCCGTGGTGAAATCCGTGAAAACCAGCCGATCATTTTGGCAAAAGCCGATGGCACGCTGCAAAAACACCGCATCAAGGAAGCTTTCGTATTCGAAGGCATCGAGCGCCGCAAAGTAGAATCTGTTCAGGCAGGTGATATTTGTGCCATTACCGGAATTGAAGGTTTCGAGATCGGCGATTCTATTTGTGATGCTGAAAACCCGGAACCGCTTCCAACCATCAAATTGGATGAGCCAACGATGAGCATGCTCTTTTCCATTAATGATTCCCCGTTCTTCGGGAAAGAAGGAAAATTAGTGACTTCACGCCACATCCAGGAACGTTTGCACAAGGAATTGGAAAAAAACCTGGCGCTGCGTGTTCAGGATACAGACAAAGCCGACAAATGGATCGTTTTCGGACGCGGTGTACTCCACCTTTCCGTACTGATCGAAACCATGCGTCGCGAGGGCTACGAATTACAGGTAGGCCAGCCGCAAGTGATCATCAAAGAAGTCAACGGCGTAAAATGCGAACCGGTGGAGGAATTGACCATCGATTTGCCGGAAGAGCATTCAGGCGTTGCCGTAGAAGCCGTTACCAAGCGTAAAGGTGAAATGAAAAATATGGTTCCGAAAGGCGACCGTATGATCATTACGTTCGAAATTCCGTCCCGCGGAATCATCGGCTTACGGAACTACTTACTGACACAAACCGCCGGTGAAGCGATCATGAACCACCGTTTCCTGGAATACCAGCCTTACAAAGGTGAAATCGCTGGACGTCAGAACGGATCGATGATTTCCCTCGAACAGGGAACTTCCATTCCTTTCTCCCTGAACAACCTCCAGGAAAGAGGAAAATTCTTCGTTGCACCAAACGAAAACATCTACGAAGGGCAGGTAATTGGCGAAAACTCCCGTGCAGGTGACCTGTGCGTGAACGTAACAAAAACCAAAAAGCTCACCAATATGCGTTCCTCCGGCGCCGACGACAAAGTGCGTCTTGCTCCGCCAAAAGTATTCAGCCTCGAAGAATGCCTTGAGTATATCCAAAGCGACGAGTACGTAGAAGTAACGCCCCAGAACCTGCGTATCCGCAAAATCTTATTGAAAGAAACGGACCGCAAGCGTTCCGGAAAGAATTAAAAATGAAGAATGGAAAATGAAGAGTTGAAAGTTTATCACTCATCATGTTATAACTTATTCGTTAAAAAGTCGTTCATGCCGAACGACTTTTTTTGTGCACGCGCCCTGAAGAATATCAAAAAAGTATTTTTTTCAACCAAAAATCACATGTCCTGTAACTTTTTTGCTTCTCACTACACTTACTCCATGAAAGCCAAAAGCGAATGACAAAACAAGAAGAATTTCTTTCACACTATGAACCGGTTCATGAACGGTTTGAACGCTTCTGCAGGGCGAGGGTGTATGGAAATATGGACTACCGGGATTTAATGAACGATAGCCTGCTTGTTGCCTTTGAGAAAATAGACCAATTGAAATCACCCGATGCTTTCATCTATTTTTTATTCGGTATTTCCATCCGCATTTTGAGCAACAAAAACAAAAAGAAGGAGGAAGAACGCATCCACTGGGAAACACAATTGAGCATCAAAGACCCCGGAAATAACCCCGAAACGCAGGCCGATATTCATTTTTTATACCAGGCATTGAAGCAGCTCCCCGATGAACAGCGGGAAAGCATCATTTTATTTGAGCTTTCCGGTTTCAGTATCCGGGAAATTGCCGAAATCCAGCAGGCAGGCGAATCAGCCGTGAAGCAGCGCCTCAAGCGCGGAAGGGAAAAACTGGTGGAGTTATTGCAAACCCGCACAATGGACGCGCCTTCATTTAAAACAGGAGAACTACGCCATGGATAAGGAACAACAGTTAAATGAATTATTTGCCCTGGCCCGTGAGCAGCGTCCCCAAGCTTCTTTTGAGGAAACAAAATCGCTGTTCCTGGAAACTGCCGGGCATCATCACGCCTCCAAAGCGACAGGAAACAGCGCAGTATTTACTTCTAAAATCCGTTGGATCATGTCAGCATTTATCATCATCAGTGCCTTTGTAAGCAGTATCTTATTCTGGCCGGAAAACCAAAAAAATAACACTTCATCAATAAATCCACATTCTTCCATTGCGTCACAGGAAGAAAAAAATCCGGGGAAAGCGGAAAAAAGCGAAGGCGCCAAGATCGATAAAGAAAAACAGGAAAGCCTCCGGCCAATAGCTGCCGAAGTTTTTTCTGACGGGCAGAATCCTGCGGTTTTTAAGCTCCCCAGCGAACCGGTGTCAGCCCTCAGCAGCGAGGACGAAAACCAGGCGAACAGGTGGATCGGAAAATTGCCTGTAGATGACGATTATCCTTTCCCCAAACTGACGGAGGAACAAATCAAAAAAACACTGAAGCAAAAGAAAAAAATGCTCCGGGCTTTGGCCAAAAAGGATAAGGATTATTATGCTTACATCCCCAGCGGCAGCTTTGATTATAAAGGCAAAATGATTTCTGTTCAGGCCTTTTACATGCAGAAAACGGAAGTCAGCAACCTGGAATACCGCACCTTCCTCTTTGATCTCCTGATCCAAAACAGGAAAGACGAATTCCTGAAAGCCAAACCCGACCAGCAAGCCTGGAAAATTGCCCTCGGGGATTCCGCTCAATTTATGATTGACAATTATTTTTCCAATGAAGGCTACAACGATTACCCCGTAAACAATATTTCACGCGAAGGGGCTGAAATGTATTGCAAATGGCTATCGGCTGAGCTCTACGCTTACCTGGGTGAAGAAAAAGGCAAAAAACTCAACGACGTGCGCCTCCCGAACAGGGAAGAATGGTTTAAGGCTGCATCTGTGGAAGGAACGCAACTTCCCTACCCGGATGATGATACGACCCTGTTTGATCCCACTTTTTATATTTACAAGGCAAACTTTAACCTGAAGGGGATGGATTTACCGCTTAAAAAGAATTTAAAAGTCCAAATGGACAACTCTCCTTATTTCCCGTCCATTAAATACACATTTTTAGGAAAAACGAGGGATTACACCTGGAATATCAACACCAAATACTTTATCAATAGTTATGGCCTTTACAACATAAGCGGCAATGTGGCCGAGATGGTTGTAGACGGAGCAGAAATACTTACCACTGAAAGTAAAACCCGGCAAAAATCCCTACTCACTCCCGGAACGGCAGGCGGCGGCTGGATGAATTCCCCGAAGGAAATTAAAATCCTGGCACCGGATAATCACCCCGGTGAAACGAAAGCGCACCCGAATATCGGTTTCCGGGTCGTCATGACGCACTTACCCGGGGGTACGAGATAACATTCTTTTACAAAACACCATCCACTATAAGTCGCTCATTGCTGAGCGGCTTTTTTCATTTGTGAAAATCTAAACAGTTGAAACAAGCCATCTCCCCTTTGCGGCGGATTATATAAGGTTATTGACCAATTTGGAAAATCATCCATCAGAATTGGGCTTGAAATTTTTGTGTATTTTTCATCATCGATGTACTTCGGAAGAACGCTCAAAGGTTCAGCCTCAAAGATCGTTTTAGCTGAATATTTTTAAACAGATCATCAAATGATCATTAAATATAAGTGAATTTTCATTGCTTCCTGTTCAATAAAAAACAAGGCTGTTTATTTGCTTAATTTGATTTAACTTGAGCTCACCTAAATTCATCTCATGTTACGCAAGCTCATTTTTCTTTTCCTGCTGGGATTTTCATTCCACGCAAATGCACAAAGCAATACTTCAACCCCCCATTTACCCGGAATGGCCACCCTTCGCGCAGCCTATACGGCGACTGAGCTGGAAGAAATGGCTTACCTGGCGCCCGGGAAATTCGAAGCGATCCGCTACTATTACACCGGCTCCTACATCCTAACCCCGGTTAAATGCGACGATTGTGCACCTTTAGACCTGGCTCATTTCGACATCCG
>CBINGV010000239.1:0-5817 GCA_966250255.1 uncultured Flavobacteriales bacterium
TCGTTTTTCAGAGTTGGCCGGCGAGCACAAAGGCCAGCTTTTTCGATACTTTTTTACCGTCCAGGTCAAAGGCGTCAAAGAAAAGCACATAGGTCCCGATGCTGGCTTTCTGGCCGTTATCGTTGATCCCGTCCCAGGTAAATGTGCCTGTGCTTCCGATAATCTGGCTTTTTACCAGGCTTTTCACCGGGCGGCCGCGATCGTCAAATACGCTCAATGTTGCCAGCATGCCGGCGTTGATCATTTCGTAGTTGATTTGCAGCACATCCTCATTGCCGTCGTTGTCCGGGGAAAAAATATCTTTTGTCAGGGAAATCACACCATCCTGTTCACCGTAAAGCACCTGTGAGTTTTCACGGCCGGGAGTTGCAAAGCCTACATTTTCGGCCGCTGTATGCCAGTTGTTTATATCATTTGATGCCCCGAACGGGTCGATGCGCTCCAGTGATTTTCCATCGGTATTGTCCAGCAGTGCAAAATGCCAGTCGCCGGTATAGCTCACCTGGTCCACCACCGTTGTTCCGTTCAGGAGATAAACCGTGGCTGAATCGTTGGAATAAGTCGGCAGGGCAAGCGGAACAAATTTTCCGCCTACGGTTGCAGGATAAAACTGTTTGACGCTGTTGGAATCGGCAGTAATTACCGCAAAATCATTGGCCAGGATCACAAAATGAGTCGTAATTGTTTTCAGGTTGGCAATCGTGTCATCGTCATAATTCGCAAGCCCATAGCCGAACAGGTCGATCACCTTGTTTGAGTTGTTGCGGATTTCCACAAAATCCGAGCCTCCGGTGTAAGGATCCGCCAGGATTTCGTTGATCACCAAATCACCCGGCAAAGCATCATCTGCCACGATAAACGTTGCGCTCAGGTCTGCGCTATTGTTCCAGCAGTCGGCCACATCCAGGATTTGAAGCTGGTAAGACTGGGAAGGGTTGAAATTCTGGGCAAACTGCAAAATGATACTATCCGGGAAAGCCGACATGACATAGTTTTGAATGCTTCCCAGGGACGGTGTTACGGAAATCGTTGCATTGACCAGCGACAGGGAATCCATGCCTTCGGAAAAATGGACGGCTACAAAATTCGGGGGCAAAACGTCCACCGAGCTGATTGTCGGAGCCTGTGTGTCAGGTGTATTATCAAAAATACTATTCACCGCGCCAGGCGTTCCACCGATTAGTGCGTTGCTGGCCGACCAGTTGTCCGTGCCTGAACACGGATCGTTGAGGTTGATGCGCTCGATGGTGTATCCACCCTCGGCCTTTACCTCATCGTGGTACCAGGCGTCGGTATAAGTCAGGCTATCAATAATGACGCTCCCGGTATCGCGCAAAACGATGTTATCGCCCGTGTTATTGAGGCTCGGGAAACTACTTACTCCAATACTGTTCGGGAAGGAATCTATTGCCGAAGTCGGGCAAAGTACCTTGTAATCGCCCGGCAGGATCCAGGCGTCGGAAATGGTACCGGAAGTTGAGTTGTCGCCCAGCTGCCAGTCTTCGAGGTGCAGCACCTTGTTGCTTTTGTTGTGGATTTCCACAAATTCGAGACCCGGCAAACCAAAAGAAGGTGAAGGATCACAGAAAAATTCGGTAATGAGGATATCACCCGGCTGCGGCACTTCTCCCACCAGCAGGTTAAAAGAAGCATTGTCCGAAGCAAGAGTATTCCCATTAAGATCATCAATATTCGTTGTTGTGAGGGTGTAATTCGTTCCATTGGCCAAAGGTCCGCTCAAAGTCAGGTGAACCAGCGCTGCGTTCGTTCCGTCGAGCGCCGCCGCAGTGACGGTCAACCCGCCTGTCACGGAATAATTGGCTATATTCTCCGCTGAAGTTTGATCGAGATTTTCGGAAAAAAGCGCATCGACGTGGGTCTGGTCGACAACCGCTGCAGAAACGAGATCAGGCGGTGTCAGGTCAAGAATAATAGGGCCGACATAAACTGAATCGAGGTAATGTTTCTGGAAAAAACTGGCGGTGGACTGGGTAATTTTTATCCCGAAAAAAGCGGAAGTCGTTAATTCGTTGTTGTTCACCGTTCCATCGGCCACAAAATTGTTCCCGGTACCGGTATTATCATAAAAAAGGCTCCAGTCGGCCGAAGCGTTGCAGATCACTTTGATCCGGAAATTATTGTTGGAGCCGGAGGAAACAATGCCGTCGGTCCCATCGATGATTTTGGTGGCCGTTCCGGCAATCATTTTATAAAGCGAGATTTCGTCGGTAGTTCCTCCCATACGCACAAAATAGCCATTCAGGTTGGCCGCCAGCAGGTCGCTTTGATCAGCACCCAGGTACACATCCACAAAATTGCTTCCGGAAGTGGCGAAAGCCAGGCGCACATTGAATTCAAACTGGGTATTTTGCAGCTGGCTGTTGGCGGTCGACAGGTAAAACACCGAGGACGCGATCACTTTATTGGACCGCAGTTTCAGGTTTCCGTTGTCGTCCACGACGGTGAAAACAGAATCGTCGCCCATCCAGGCCGGGTTAGCCGTAAAATCGTTGTCCGAAAACTGTTCCTGGAGTTGTGCCTGGCTTCCAAAAGCCCAAAAAAGTGAACAGCAAAAAAGCAGTTTTTTCATGTGTAGTTTTACCCGTTAAAGAAGCTAAAAATATAAAATTTTTCCTTTATTAACAAATTTTCAGGGTTTTCAACTTTTGCAGGGCAGGCAGGCATTTTCCGCGGCGGATTTTTTTTCATCCTTTTTGATTTTTGAGCCTCGAAAATATCGTATTTTTGCTTCGTAATTAATTAAACCCCAAAAGCAAATGAAAGTAGCGGTAGTCGGAGCAACAGGAATGGTAGGAGAAGTCATGCTGAAAGTGTTGAACGAGTTTTCTTTCCCGGTGAGCGAGCTGATCCCGGTAGCTTCCGAAAAATCTGTTGGAAAAGAAGTGGTTTATGGCGGAAAATCCTGGAAAGTGGTTGGCTTGGAAACAGCCGTTTCGATGAAACCGGAGCTGGCTATTTTTTCGGCTGGGGGTGAAACTTCGCTCGAATGGGCCCCGAAATTTGCCGCTGCGGGAACAACCGTTATTGACAACAGCTCGGCCTGGCGCATGGACCCGTCGAAAAAACTGGTGGTTCCTGAGATCAACGGGCATTTGCTGACGGCAGAAGATAAAATCATTGCCAACCCGAATTGCAGCACGATCCAGCTGGTGATGGTGCTCAAGCCGCTGCATGAGAAATACAACATCAAGCGCGTAATTGTTTCTACCTACCAATCCATTACCGGAACAGGGGTAAAAGCGGTGAAGCAAATGGAAAATGAGCGCAGCGGCATTGCCGGCGACATGGCCTACCCATACGAAATCGATAAAAACTGCATCCCGCAATGCGATTCTTTCCTGGATAACGGCTACACGAAAGAGGAAATGAAGCTGACGAACGAAACCAAAAAAATCCTCGATCCGGCGATTTCCGTAACGGCGACAGCCGTTCGCGTACCGGTTGTGGGCGGACACTCCGAAGCGGTGAACATTGAATTTGAAAACGAATACGACCTGCAGGAAGTGAAACGCATCCTGTCCAATACGCCGGGCATTACACTGCAGGACAACCCGGATAATTACGAATACCCGATGCCAAAATTTGCCGAAAGCAAAAATGATGTTTTCGTAGGCCGGATCCGCCGGGACGAATCGCAGCCAAAATCACTGAATTTGTGGATTGTTGCCGATAATTTACGCAAAGGCGCTGCTACAAACGCCGTTCAGATCGCTTCCCTGATCCGCGAAAAAGGCTTCCTTAAATCAGCAGTGCTTTCCTAAAAAGCGTCTTGCACAAACCCTTATTCATTGCTTCGTTTTTTTAGTTTACTACTGCTTTTACTTGGATTGAACGTTTCTGCGCAAACGTCCTTTGACCGGTTTATCCAAAAAATAAAAACGGAGCGAAACTCAAAGGCGGCATTAAAATCCCTGGATTCGATTACCCAAAAGAAAAAGCTCAGCTCACGACAGCTCCTGGCGTGTTACGATTCCTACATCCGCCACGCCCATTACCTGAGTGAATATGACCTGGCCCTGAAATATGCCTTGAAGGGTGTCGACCTGAGCAAGAAAATAAAGGACGATTCCATGCATGTGACTTTCCTGCGGTTTGAAGGGAACACGTATTATTATTCCGCTTTCAGGGACCAGGCTTTAGTATCTTACAAAAAGGGGATTAAAATTGCCCGGGAAAAGAAAATTTATTGGTCGGAAGCTGCGATTTTGAATAATACCGGGGCGATTTACATCGAAACCCAAAAGTATGATTTAGCGGAACATGATCTCCTGAGATCCATCGAACTGATGAAAAAGATCGGACAGGAAAATACAACAGCAGCAGTACGGACCTATCGTTTGCTGGCGCTTTTGTATGATTCTCAAAATAAGCTGGACGAAGCCCGGAAGATTTACCTGAAGGTGATCCGTTTGGCCGAAAAAACCGGTGATTCCAACGTGATGAGCTCGGCCAACCTGTACTACGGCAATCATTTTGTGATTAAAAAGGAATACGATTCGGCCATTTACTACAACAAACGGGGGATCGACTATTTGAAAACAACCCGCGATCCTTCCATTTACAAAGCTTCTCTAAGCATCCAGGCGGAATTGTTTGAAAAAATCGGGGATTTTAAAAATGCTTATCTTACCCTGAAACAATATTACCTGGTGTATGAAGACCTGGAGATGCAGGAAACCCGGAAAAAAATCAGCGATATCCGCATTAAATACGATACGGAGAAAAAGGAGCAAAGCCTGAAGCTCAAAAATGTCCAGCTGAAACAAAGCCGCGACCGCTTTAATTTCATCCTGCTGGCCAGCATCCTGAGCTTTATCGTCCTGATTTTAATCGGGCTTTTTGTGTATTTGAAAATCCGCTGGAAACATAAAATTTCGGCCGAAATCGAAAAAATCAAAAAGGAACAGGAAATCGCCGAATCCAAAGAGCGGGAACGCACGCGGATCGCACGCGAATTGCACGACAATATCGGTTCAACGATCAGTTTCATTACGAACAAAACCGAGCTGATCCTCAAAAGCCAGAATGAAAGCAGTTTCAACCGGGAAGACCTCATCCAGGTCAAGGATTCGGCACGCGAGGTCATGGGCGATCTCCGGGAGACACTTTGGGCGCTCAATACCAAAAACATCAGCAATACCGACCTGGCCGATAAACTGAAGGTTTACATTAAAAAGCATGCGCTCATTCCCGTAAATATCCGTGAAAAGCTGGAAAGCGAAAAAAATATCCCGAATGAATCGGCACTGGCGGTTTTCCGCTCCTGCCAGGAAATTGTGAATAATTGCAACAAATACAGCGATGCTACCCAGCTCCAGGTTTCTATTTTTTCATCCGCAGCCACGAGTTTTGAAATTACCTTCTCCGATAACGGGAAAGGCTTTGAGCCCGAGGAAAAGGACGGAAGTTACGGCCTCCGGAATATCCGCTCGCGTATGCAGGAGATCAAAGCGCAGTTTTCGCTGTACTCCACTCCCGGAAAGGGAACGGAGATAAAAATCAGCCTTTGATTGTTCCCCGCGGATCACGCTGATAACACGGATTTTTTTGAACCAAAAGAAAATTTCTACTTATATGATCTTTAACCACAGTTTATCTAATATGAACTTATATGCCTTATGTGGTTCAAAAACTATATAACCTATGTGTTTCATAAGTAGTGCATCTCTACTATTTTAGCCTTTGCTCAAAAATGTTTATTTTGCAGTATGATAAAAATTGCGATTGTCGACGATAAACGCTTTAACCGCGTTAACCTCTCTGCCGAGCTGGAAAACACCGGCAAGGTCAGGGTAC
>CBINGV010000240.1:0-5764 GCA_966250255.1 uncultured Flavobacteriales bacterium
AAGCTCGATCTCGTGGCGGACCAAAAGTCCGAGGACCTAGTGCAGTCAGTTTTTCCGGGCAATGTTCAGGATAAAAATTCCGCCGTTGAAGCTAATGCCCGAAACCGGTAAATCGCCCAGAATGGCCAGCAGCCTTTACTTGTCGCAATTCCTGAGGTCCAGCTCGAAAATGCTTTCCTGTTCCGTTTTATTGTTTTCGTCTGAAAGCAGGCGCGGCTGGCCGTTTTTCAGGAAGAGCACCTTTTCCGAGATCTTTTCGACTTCAAAAAGCTGCTGCGAGCTCAGGATGATCCCGATCGGGTTGGAAATGCTTTGTGCCAGGTGCCTGAGGTCGTCCAGCACCGTTTGCTGGGCCAGCACATCGAGGTTGGCGAGCGGTTCGTCAAGCAGCAGCAGTTTCGGCGCGCGGAGAAAGGTACGCGCCAGCTCAAAACGCATTTTGTATCCCGAAGAAAGCTGGTTCCAGTTCAGGTCTTTGTATTGCCACAGTCCGAAGCGCAGGATGAACAGCTGCACCGTCAGGTCGTTGCGCTCGCCGTGAAGCCCGTAGTGCGCCGCCGTAAAACGAAGGTTGTCCAGCAGCGGGCCGTACCATTTTTTAGTGCGCTGCGGCACATAGATCAGCTTGCAGCGCAGGTCATAATCCGAATTGAATTTTTCACCCAAATCGAAGTTCAATTCCCCCGAATCGGAAGAAAGCTCTTTGGCGAGAATCCGCAGCAAGGTGGTTTTTCCATTGCCGTTTTCGCCCACGATGCCCCAGATGTCGCCCTGGTTAACCTGGATATCGACACCATTCAGCTGGAACTTGCCTCCCCTGAATTTTTTAGCGATTTTTTTGGCTTCGACGAGCGTGCTCCCGGAAAATTTATCCTTCAATTGAAAGTCTTCCAATTGCTTTAAGAATTGCAGGCAGGCTGAGCTGAATTCCGCTTCGTTGCAGTTTGCCGAATATTTTTGCTTCCCGAGCTCAATTGCCTGCCGGTAGAAATCCAGCTCGCGCGTGTCAAGAACACAGTCGATCAGTCGCCTGAAACCCAGGTCCTGGTCCTTGTGCTGGAAATTTAAAACGACGGAATTTACTTTTTCCCCGAATGAATTCATGTGAACAGGATTATGTTGTTTTCAAAAATACTAAAATTCCGGAAGAAATTCATCCTCAGGGAAGATTTAACAGCAGCGAACGGAAAATCACGGCATCATCGTTCCAAACGGTCAGGATCAGGACACTATTCACATTTCCGGGATGCAATTGGGTTTCGGGACCTGTGACAAATTTTTCCCCCAGCAGCCTGCCGCTCAGCTCATGCAAAACGATTCGCTTGCCCGCCGGAACTCCTGAAATACGAATGACACCATCCTGCTGAACAATGTGCACCAGGGACTTCATTTCTTCTTCCTGGCCGGCCATGTAAAAGAAATCCGAATCGCGGCATTCGAACCAGGGACCTACGGCCAGTGAACCGCCGCTCAGGGTCAGCAAGCCGCCGTTCGTAACCTGCGACTGATAGCTCAACACGTTGGCGCCTCCGTTCAAATGCACAAACCCGCCGTCAACCGTCAGCGAATCCAGCTGGAAGTAGCCCGCTACCTGCATCGTGCCGTAAACAAACATCCGGCGGTGACCGCACAGCGCACCTCCCGCTTCAATGCGCATAAAACCGTTGTTCGTCAAACCCGATTGCAGGGCCACCGGATGCCGGATAATTACCGAATCGGAAAAATCATGCGGGGGAACCTCGGCATTTTGCCACACAGCCGGGTTGTCCCAATACCCGAAGGTAACCGTCTCGTAGCGTTGGGAAAACACGGGCACGGAGATCAGGAAAAATACCAGGATAAACAGCCTTTGCATAGTTAAATATAGATAGAAAATACCAAAAGTGCTAGAAATAATACCAGTGCTTTTCGATTTTTCCTTTTATGCTGGAAAATGCAATGGTATATTCGGGAAGCTTGCCGTCTTCGTCGTAACTAAAGCCATAGCCGTAATCCAACAGGCTGTGAACCACAAAATTGTAGGTATCACCCTGGATCTGTAGTTGTTCAAATCCCAGATTGGTTACATCACTTGTTTCAATAATGCCGTCTTTGTGGTGTTTGTATTTTTTTACCAATTGCTGCATGTCGTTTTTCCTTTCGTGGAAAAAAACAAACTGGCTTTCCGTGGGATATTTTGGAATAAAATAAGGCTTGAGGCAAAGCGCAAGGAAGAGTCCCAGCCCTAAAAACCCGATTTTCCGCTTGAAAAATAAAGGCAGGGTCAAAACAAGCGCTGCTATCATCAGCACAATCCAGGAAGGATTAAAAGGGGCGGTGTCCGGGACTAAAAGGTGCCAAAACGGATCTTGGTTGTAGGGAATCTCGTAGGTATACTCTTTATAAACAAAAAAGGCCGCGATCAAAACCCCTAAAAAATAGAGATAGTGTTTGGTTGATTCTTTCATGATACAAATATATCAATTAACATTTCTAATTCTCCTCCGATAACTTCCGGCACTTCATTCTCCATTCTCCATGTCACAATTTCTGCCATTCCGTCAGTTTTTCAGGAGGAGTTTCGGCTTTCAAAGTCCAAAATGTCATTTTTTTACCCAAAAAACCGGCTGGCATACAAATTGACTTAAGAAAGGAAATTCAAATTCGAAAAAATAATTAAAATGGGAAAAATAATAGGTATCGACTTAGGAACTACAAACTCATGCGTTTCCGTGATGGAAGGAAACGAGCCGGTTGTAATTGCTAACTCAGAAGGAAAAAGAACGACACCTTCCATCGTGGCATTTGTTGAAGGAGGTGAGCGCAAAGTGGGTGATCCTGCCAAAAGGCAAGCGATCACGAACCCGACAAAAACAATCAATTCCATCAAGCGTTTCATGGGGTCTTCCTATGAAGAAGTAAAAAAAGAAGCAGAGCGCGTACCTTACGAAGTCGTAAAAGGAGATAACAACACGCCGCGCGTTAAAATTGATGACAGAACCTATACGCCGCAGGAAATCTCGGCCATGATCCTGCAAAAAATGAAAAAAACCGCCGAAGATTACCTGGGCCATGAAGTAACGGAAGCCGTAGTAACCGTTCCGGCTTACTTCAACGACTCCCAGCGACAGGCGACCAAAGAGGCCGGTGAAATTGCCGGGCTGACCATCAAGCGGATCATCAACGAGCCGACTGCCGCAGCTTTAGCTTACGGCCTTGATAAAAAAGGCATCGACCAGAAAATCGTTGTTTTCGACTTTGGTGGAGGTACACACGACGTTTCCGTGCTCGAACTGGGCGACGGGGTGTTCGAAGTACTCGCAACAGATGGAGATACGCACCTGGGTGGTGATGATGTTGACCAGGCAATTATCGATTGGCTGGCGGAAGAATTCAAAAATGACGAAGGTATTGACCTGCGCCAGGACCCAATGGCCCTCCAGCGTTTGAAAGAAGCGGCGGAAAAAGCAAAAATCGAACTTTCCTCCACCACTTCTACGGAAATCAACCTGCCGTACATCATGCCGGTAAATGGGATTCCGAAACACTTGGTAAGAAGCTTGCAGCGTTCCAAATTCGAGCAGTTGATCTCTTCTATCGTGGAAAGAACAATCGCTCCATGCCGCTCGGCTCTGAAAAACGCAGGACTTTCTACCAGTGATATCAATGAAATTATCCTCGTGGGTGGTTCAACCCGGATCCCGGTAATCCAGGATGCGGTAGAGCGTTTCTTCGGAAAAGCGCCTTCGAAAGGAGTAAACCCGGATGAGGTAGTAGCCGTTGGTGCTGCGATCCAGGGTGGTGTATTGACCGGTGAGGTGAAAGATGTCCTCCTGCTCGACGTGATTCCGCTTTCCCTCGGTATCGAAACGATGGGTGGCGTGTTTACCAAACTGATCGAAGCCAACACGACGATCCCGACCAAAAAATCGGAGACTTTCTCTACGGCTTCCGACAACCAGCCTTCCGTGGATATCCACGTATTGCAGGGTGAGCGACCGATGGCTACCGATAACAAAACCCTCGGCCGCTTCCAGTTGAGCGATATTCCGCCGGCACCGCGCGGTGTTCCGCAAATCGAAGTGACCTTCGATATTGATGCGAACGGGATCATGCACATTGCCGCTAAAGACAAAGGGACAGGAAAAGTACAATCCATCAAGATCGAAGCTTCTTCCGGTTTGAGCGACGAAGAAATCCAGCGCATGAAAGCCGAGGCGGAAGCCAACGCAGAAGCGGACAAAAAGAAAATGGAAGAAGTCGAAAAAGTAAACAAGGCCGACTCCCTGATTTTCCAGACAGAGCGCCAGTTGAAAGAATACGGCGACAAAATCCCGGCAGACAAAAAGCAGCCGATCGAAGATGCCCTTACTGAGCTCAAAAAAGTGTTTGAGGCGAAGGATATGGAAAATATCGATGCAGCTATGGACCGCCTGAACAACGCCTTCCAGGCAGCTTCCCAGGAAATGTACAACGCCGCTAACGCACAAGGCGGAGGCGATGCAGGTGCACAACAGGGTGGAGCTTCTTCCGGGAACCCGGGCGATGAAGTAACAGACGTAGACTTCGAAGAAGTAAACGAAAAGAAATAACAACCGCTTATTGCAAGTAAACCCAGGATCCCTGTCCGTCAACTGACGGATGGGGATTTTTTTTTGGAACGCAAAGTTGACAAAGATTACGCAGAGATCGCAAAGTATAAAGGCTTTAAAGGGCACGATTATTTCACAAGGGAACATGATTTAATATTCTCCAGCGCTCTTTAGCTTACAAATAAACCTTAGCGTACTTAACGGAACCCAGCGGTCTTTGCGTTCCAAAAGACTTCAGCGGTATCTGCGCTATTTGTTGGGCAAAATATTTCGTTAGCGCTTTGCTACCTTAGCGCAAACTCAGCGGTCTTTGCGTTCCAAAAAGTTCTGCGAAATCCGCGGGAAATCAAATCTGCCCGATGATCTTACCCACAATAAATTCCGAAGCCTTACCGTCACCAAAAATTTCAGGGTAGGTAAAATCCGTTTTGTGCAATAAATCGTGGCTTGCTTTCAGGATCCGGTCATAATCGGCATCAGCCAGCAGGGCATTGCCGTTCGCCACGATTTCCACCCATTCGGTCTGGGGGCGTAAAATCACGCAGGGTTTTTGAAAAAAGAAAGCTTCTTTTTGCAGGCCGCCGCTGTCGGTTACGACCAGGCGGGCATTTTTTTCCAGGGCAATAATGTCCAGGAAGCCGGCCGGCGGGATGATTTTCATATTTGGATTATCCAGCAGCGAAGCCATCAGCTCCGGCTTGAGCAATTCCTCCATCATTTTTTTGGTACGCGGATGCAAAGGCAAAACCACCGGCAGATCGTGGTCGCGCTGGATGCTTTCCAGGGCGCGGAAAATCGCATTGATATTTTGCTTGTCGTCTGTATTCGCATTCCGGTGGATCGTACAAAGAACATAGTTTTCGCGTTCAAGTCCAAGCTCCTGCAAAACTGAAGACTGGGTTTCTGATTTCTGCGAAAAAAACAGGCTGTTGTCAAACATGATATCGCCGCAATGGTAAACATGCGGGTTATCTTTGCTGGCTTTTTTCGAGAGATCGCCGGAAAAACCTTCGCGCTTGAGGTTATCAACCGCCGTGGTGGTGGGACAAAACAACAAAGTCGACACATGATCGCTCAGGATCCGGTTGATTTCCTCTGGCATTTGCTTGTTGTAGCTACGCAGGCCCGCTTCCACGTGAATCACCGGGATTTCGATTTTCGAGGCAGCGATTGCCCCGGCGAGGGTGGAGTTG